>JADHLJ010000059.1 GCA_016780745.1 Alphaproteobacteria bacterium
CCGCGGCGGCCCCGGCGATGCGCCCGAAGACCGCGCCGTTGATCAGTCCGCTGCCGCCCGGATAGTTGAAGTAGAAGATGCCGCCAACCATCTCGCCCGCCGCGAACAAGCCCTTGAGCGGCTTGAAATCGTTGGTCTGGACCTGGGCATTGCCGTCGATCCGCACGCCGCCGAAGGTGAAGGTCAGCCCGCAGGTCACCTGATAGGCCTCGAACGGACCCTCGTCGAGGGTATTGGCCCAGTTCGACTTGACCACATCCAGCCCCTCGGTGGTGCGCCCGTCCTTGACGTTCGGGTTGAACGGAATGTCCTTGCGGACCGCCGCGTTCCAGCGCTTGATCTCGTCGACGAACGCGACGGGATCGACACCCTCTAGCTTCGGCGCGAGTTCCTCGATCGTGTCAGCGGTGATCTTGGTGACCTGGCGAATGCGGTACTCGTCGCGCAGCAGATGCGTGACCTTCTGATCAAAGATCTGCCAGGCGAACTGGTTCGGCTGGTTGAGGATCACCCGGCCATATTTGGCGTAGGTGTAGTTGCGGAAATCCGCCCCCTCGTCGACAAAGCGCCGGCCCGTGGCGTTGACCATGATGCCGAAGGGATAGCTATGCTTCTGGAAGGCGTCGCCGACGGCGAGATCGCCGAATTCCGGCGCGTTGCGGTCCCAGCCGACGGCATGGCAGCCGGACCAGTTGCCCATCGTGCTGGCGCCCACGTCCGTCGCCATGCGGATGCCGTCGCCGACATTGTAGGGGGTGCCCCGCACCTTCGCGAGATCCCAGCCCGGGCCGAGATAGCGGGTGCGCCATTCGCTATTGGCCTGAAAGCCGCCCGCCGCCAGGACCACCGATTTGGCCGCGACTTCCTTAACCTTGCCCTCATGGCGGATCTTGACGCCTGAAACCGAGACTCCGTCGCTGATCAAGTCAAGCGCGCGGGCCTCGAACAGGATGTCGATGCCGCGCTCACGCGCCAGTTTCCACTGGGCCTCGACCAGGCCTGGACCGCCGCCATAGGATTCAATCGTAAGACCGCCCCAGAACTTGAACTTGCCGTCGACCTTGAAGGCCTGACGTCCCCAGATCGGCGCGAAGCGCACGCCCTTGTCGCGCAGCCACTTCAGGGTTTGGAAGGAATTCTTAACCAGGATCTCGACCAATTCCGGATCGGTGCGATACTCGGTCACCCGGAACATATCGTCGAAGAACTGATCCTCCGTATAGGTGCCGAAATCGGTGATCTCGCACTCGGCGTCGGTAAGGTCGGGCATCAGCTCGCGCAGATCGTCGACACCGTTATAGACGGTCCGGATCGCGCCGGCGGTGAACCGGGTGTTGCCGCCGCCAAGTTCCTCTGGCGCGGCCTCGAGCACCAGCACCTTGGCGCCGCTTTCCTCCGCCGACAAAGCAGCGCACATGGCGGCATTTCCGGCGCCAACGACAACGACATCGTAATTCATCTCGAAAACCCTCTTCATCTCATCGATCCGGCGCGCCCGGTCGGTCGCCATGTCAGCGGGTTTCTAGCATCACTCAGGATTGTATACAATGTGCCGTTCCGCCGCGGGGAGGCGCGTTGTTTGGTGCCTCTGGCGCGATCGGTTAGACTTGGAGGATGAAAAACCAAGTCCTGTTTCGTATCGGCCTCGTCGGCACGGTGATCGCGGCGATCTGCTGTTTTACGCCGGCGCTGGTGCTGGGCCTTACGGCGCTTGGGTTGGCGGGCGCCGCGGCAAAGATCGATTCCGTCCTGATCCCCGTGCTCGGCGCGTTCGTCGCCTTCACCTTCTGGGCCTATAGCCGGCGGGACAGGGACTGAACCGATGGTCGAACTGCGCTCCACCATTACCTGTCCGGACTGTGGTCACGTGGAGACCGAGACCATGCCGACCGACGCGTGCCAATATTTTTATGACTGCAAGGGCCGCGCAACGGTGTTGAAACCGAAGCCGGGCGACTGCTGTGTCTATTGTTCCTACGCGACCGTGCCGTGCCCGCCGATCCAGGACGGCGCGGCTTGTTGCGCCTAAGGCATCGGCGCACCATCTACTCCGAAACGACACTCGGAGAGCCATCATGCCAACACAACGCATAAAAAAAGCCCGCGCCGTGGGGATCAACCATATCGGCCTGGAGGTCGACGACATCGACGAGGCATTGGCGTTCTACGGCGATCTGTTCGAGTTCTCGCTGCGAAGTCGGTCCGATACCCAGGCGTTCATCGACATGGGGGACCAGTTCATCAACCTCGCCTCGCCCCGGCGCCAGGGCCCGGACGATGACCGGCATTTCGGCTTTGTCGTGGATGATCCCGACGCGGTTCGCGCGGCGCTGGCCGCCAAGGGCGTCGAGGTCATCGGCCCCCGGAACAACAATTTTTTCGATCCCTGGGGCAATCGGATCGAGATCGTCGGCTACAAGGGCATCCAGTTCTCCAAGACCGAGGGGGTGCTGAACGGCATGGGGCTCGGCGGCCTCGAGAAATCCGAGGCGGCGAAAAAGGAACTGGCCGATAAGGGGCTCGGCTGAAGCGCGGGAGAAAGCGAGCCTGCGGACTGTATCGAGTCCGCCGCTTCCTCTATTGTCGGGTTAGATATCACCCGAAGGATCCGCGATGAGCGTCGCAACCACCGACGAGAAGCCCGCCAAACCCGTGATCGACGGGCTCGCGCCAAATGACCGCAAGCTGAGGAACCGGCGCGCGATCGCCGACCCCAGCGCGATCGCGGAAAGCATCGATGAGGCTTGGAGTACAACCGACGACCATCTGGCGTTCCGGGCCGCGCTGCTGGAATTGTTGCGCGGCACGCTCGACGCCGGACGCGAGGCTATCAAGAACCGTTTCTTGACCAAAAACGATGGCGCCGAAGCGGTTCTGGCCCAAGCCTATCTGATGGATAGCATCATCCGCGCGATCCATGACGCGGTCACCTCGAAACTCTATCGCGCGCCGAACCCGACCCAGGCCGAACAGATTGGCGTCATCGCCGTTGGAGGCTATGGCCGAGGCGAACTGGCGCCGTATTCCGATATCGATCTGCTGTTTTTGCTGCCCTACAAGCAAACTCCGCTGGTTGAGCAGGTGGTCGAGGGAATTCTCTACCTCCTCTGGGATTTACGCCTGAAGGTCGGCCATTCCACCCGCTCGATCGACGAGTGCATGCGCCAGGCCAAGGCCGACATGACGATCCGAACCGCGATGCTGGAAACCCGTTTCATCTGTGGCGAACGAAGCCTGATAGCGGATATGACCGACCGCTTTCAGAAGGAAATCGTGGCCGGCACCGCGCTTGAGTTTGTCGAGGCCAAGCTCCAGGAATCCGACGAACGGCATGTGAAACTCGGCGATTCACGCTATGTGATCGAGCCCAACGTCAAGGAAGGCAAGGGCGGTCTTCGCGATCTGCACAAGCTGTTCTGGATCGGCAAATACGTCTACCAGGTCGACGCGGTCAGCGCGCTCGTGGACAAGAGTGTTCTTTCGCTCGCCGAGGCTCGACGTTTCGCCAAGGCGCAAAAGCAGCTTTGGACGATCCGGTGTCACCTGCACTACCTCGCCGGTCGGGCGGAGGAACGCCTGACCGTGGATCTGCAGCGCGAGATCGCGGCACTGCTCGGCTATACCGATCACGCGGGAAGCGCCGCGGTCGAGCGGTTCATGAAACATTATTATCTGACCGCCAAGGATGTCGGGGATCTTACCCGCATCTTCTGCGCCGCGATCGAAGCGGAGCATCAACGCCGCCCGCGACTGCGCCTCTCGAACCTCTGGAACCGGAACCGCCAATTCGGCGACTTCAAGGTCGACGGCAATCGGCTCAACGTCGTCGACGACGCGGTCTTCGAAAAGGATCCGGTCAATCTGATCCGCATGTTTCATGTCGCCCAGGCCAATGACCTGGAGTTTCACCCCCATATCCTGAGGCTGGTGACCCAAAATCTAAAACGGATCGACGCGACGCTGCGCAACGACGCCGAGGCGAACCGTTTGTTTCTAGAGATCCTGACCTCGGATAAAGGACCGGAACGCACCTTGCGGCGGATGAACGAGGCGCAGGTTTTTGGCCGATTCGTCCCGGATTTCGGACGCGTCGTCGCCCAGATGCAATATGACATGTACCATGTCTACACCGTCGACGAGCACACGATCATCATGCTCGGCATCCTGTTCCGCATTGAACAGGGTGCGCTATCGGAGATCGCGCCGGTCGCCTCGGAGGTCGTTCACAAGGTTATTTCAAGGCGCGAGCTATACGTCGCGGTCCTGCTGCATGACATCGCCAAGGGCCGGGGCGGCGATCACTCAATCCTCGGCGAGAAGGTCGCGCGGCGGCTGTGCCCGCGTTTCGGGATGAGCAAGGAAGAGACCGAGACCGTCGCCTGGCTGGTGCGTTGGCACCTGCTGATGAGCTATGCCGCCTTCAAGCGCGATGTGAACGATCCGAAGACCATCGACGACTTCACCAATATCGTCCAATCCCCGGAACGCCTGCGGCTGTTGCTGGTGCTGACCGTCGCCGATATCCGAGCGGTCGGGCCAAACGTCTGGAACGGGTGGAAAGCGGCGCTGTTGCGCGATCTATTCTGGCGCGCCGAGGAGGTACTTTCCGGGCAAAGCATCGACGCGGGACAATCCGCCGCCGCTCGCGCGACGGCGGTGCAAGAAGAATTGCGCGGCCATCTCGACGACTGGGACGACAAGAGTTTCGCCGACCATCTGGCGCGCGGGTATCCTTCCTACTGGCTGACCCACGATGTCGAAACACTGAGCCGACACGCGCGGATGATCCGCGCCGCCGCCGACGCCGACAGGCCTTTGACCGTGGAGACCCGAGTCGACGATTTTCGCGAGGTCACCCAGGTCACGGTCTATACCGCCGACCATCCCGGGCTGTTCTCCCGGATCGCCGGCGCCATGGCCTCGGTCAGCGCCAATATCGTCGATGCCAGAATCACCACGATGAGCGACGGCATGGCGATGGATACGTTTTGGATCCAGGACGCCAAGCGCAAGGCGTTCGAGGGCCCGGATGTTCAGGTCAAGCTTGAAACCGCGATCGAGCGGGCCTTGTCCGGCAAGCTGAAACTGACCCAGGCCATCGCCAAGCGACCCACCACGTTGCCGAAACGCGCCAGGGGCATGACCGTCGCGCCGCGGGTCCTGATCGATAACAAGGCTAGCTCGACCCACACCGTTGTCGAGGTGAACGGCACCGATCGTCCGGGACTGTTGCATCGCCTGACTCGTAAATTGGCGCAACAGAACCTGCAGATCGCCGCCGCCAAGATCTCAACCTACGGCGAGAGCATCGTCGATGTTTTCTACGTCAAGGACCTGTTCGGCCTGAAGATACAAAGTGATCGAAAACTCGCCGCCATCCGCGACGCCATGCTCACGGAGCTGGAGCCCAGCGAGAAGCCTGCCCGCAAGTCCAGCCCGCGCGTCGCCGCTGAATAGCCAAGAAGTCGCCACGCCGCCGCCATCCGGTTCGCTCATGTAGCGGTCTGGCTTTCCGCCACCCCTCGAATCACCTAAACCGGTGGATATGTCGATACTTCGCGCCGTCGCCACCGTCGGTGGTTTCACGATGATCAGCCGGGTGACCGGCTTCGCGCGCGATGTGTTGATCGCGGCGAGCCTCGGCGCCGGACCGGTCGCCGATGCTTTTTTCGTCGCCTTCAAGCTGCCGAACTTCTTTCGCCGTCTGACCGCCGAAGGCTCCTTCACCGTCGCCTTCGTGCCGATGTTCGCTGGATTGCTCGAATCCGACGGCAAGACCGTCGCCATGCGTTTCGCCGAGGAAGCCTTCGCGCTGATGGCCGCGTTGTTGCTGGCGTTCTGTGTCGCGGTGATGCTTTTCATGCCCCAGGTCATGACGGTCCTGGCGCCGGGCTTCGTGGACACGCCCGACCGTTTCGACCTGGCGGTGGAACTGACCCGCCTGACCTTCGTCTATCTGCCGCTGATCTCACTGGTGGCCTTGCTCGGCGGGGTGTTGAACAGTGTCGGCAAGTTCGCCGCCATGGCGTCGGCGCCGATCCTGCTGAACCTGATTTTGATCTCGTCGCTGGCGGTCTTCGCGGACGCGCTCGACACGCCGGGCCATGTTCTCGCCTGGGGCGTCGCGCTGGCGGGTCTGGCGCAGTTCCTATGGCTCCTGGAGGCCTGTCGTCGCTCCGGGGTTCTGCCGCGCTGGCGCCTGCCGCGCTGGACACCGCGCATGTCCCTCCTATTCCGAGTGATGCTGCCGGCAATGCTCGGCGCGGCGGTGGTGCAGATCAATCTGCTGGTCGATGTCATTCTGGCTTCGACCCTGCCGACCGGGTCGGTTTCGTTTCTTTATTACGCCGATCGAATCAATCAACTCCCGCTTGGCGTGGTCGGGGTCGCCATCGGCACCGCGCTTTTGCCGAGCCTCGCGCGCCAGATCCGCGCCGGAAAGGACGCCGAGGCCAGGGACGGTCAGAACCGTGCGCTAGAGCTCGCCATGCTGCTGACCTTGCCCGCCGCCGCCGGTCTGATGGTCTTGGCCGGGCCGATTGTCGAAGTCCTGTTCGAACGCGGGGCCTTTAGCGAGGAGGCGGCGAACCAGACCGCGCTGGCGCTCGCCGCCTATGCCGCGGGTTTGCCAGCCTTTGTCTTGATCAAGGTTTTTCAGCCCGGCTTTTTCGCCCGACAGGACACCAAGACCCCGGTGAAGATCGCCGCCGCCGCAGTGGTCGTGAATCTGACCCTGAACCTTATTCTGATGCAGTATTACGCGCATGTGGGATTGGCGATGGCGACGGCGATCGCCGCTTGGATGAACACCGCCGCGCTTGCGCTTCTGCTGAATCGGCGGGGTTACTATAGCGTTGACGACCGGGCGCTTTCCCGCCTCGCCCGGACTTTCGCGGCCGTGGTGGTCATGGCGCTCGGGTTGATCGGCGGGTTGGAGGCGGCACGGGATTGGCTCATCGGGCCATCGCTCCAGACCGCCTTGACGCTGGCAATCCTGGTCATCGGCGGCATGGCGGTTTTCGCGATCGCCGCCTTCCTGTTCGGCGCGGTCCGGCTTGAGGAAATCCGCGATGGATTGCGCCGCCGGGCCCGGCATCGTTAAGCGGCACGGTGCGCCAAACCCTTGACCGGGCGTCGCGTCGCCGCGATAAGACCGGCCAATCGTCAACACAGCGAGGATCGCTCCCATGAACCGGATCTTCTCGGGCATTCAGCCCTCGGGAAACCTGCAGCTTGGTAATTATCTCGGCGCGATCCGAAACTGGGCGCGGATGCAGAAGGACTATGAGTGCATCTTTTGCGTCGTCGACCTGCACGCGATTACCTTGCCCCAGGATCCCGAGGCGATGCGCCGCGCGACCCGCGAGGTGGCGGCGGGCATGATCGCCGGCGGCGTCGACCCCGAACACTGCACCATCTTCAATCAAAGCCAGGTTCCGGAACACGCGGAGTTGGCGTGGATCTTCAGTTGCGTGGCCCGGCTCGGCTGGCTCAACCGGATGACCCAGTTCAAGGACAAGGTCGGCAAGGACCGCGACGGCGCCTTCGTGGGCCTCTACACCTATCCGGTTCTCCAGGCGGCCGATATTCTCGCCTATAAGGCGACGGACGTGCCGGTCGGCGAGGACCAGAAGCAGCATATCGAGCTGTCGCGTGATATCGCCCAGGCTTTCAACTCCATGTACGACGTTGACTTTTTCCCACTGCCCGAGCCTCGCATCCAGGACGAGGCGGCGCGGATCATGAGCTTGCGTGATGGCTCGAAAAAGATGAGCAAATCTGACCCGTCCGACAACTCCCGCATCAACATGACCGACGGGCCCGACGACATCGCCCAGAAGATCCGCCGCGCCAAGACCGACCCGCACCCCCTGCCGGAAACCGTTGAGGGGCTCGAGGGCCGGCCCGAAGCCACCAACCTGGTGACCATCTACGCGGCCTTGTCCGACCGGACCATCGAAAGCGTGGTAACGGAGTTCGCGGGTAAGGGTTTCGGCGATTTCAAGGGCGCTCTCTCGGATCTCGCCGTCTCGACGCTGGGACCGATCGGCGATGAGATGCAGCGGCTGATGGCCGCTCCCGACGAGGTCGACACGATCCTGCGGCGAGGCGCCGAGAAAGCGCGCTCCATCGCGCAACCGATCGTGCGCGAGGCGCAGGAGATCGTGGGCTTCCTGAGGCCTTGAGCCGGTGGCCAGCCGCCTCGCGTTTCTGATCACCGAGGATTGGTATTTTCGCCAACATTTTCTTGGCCTCGCCATCGCCGCGCGCGAGGCGGGTTATGCGGTCCACGTATTGTGCCGGACCGGTGAGCAAGGCCCCGAGGCCGCCGACGCGATCCACGCCGCGGGGCTGTCGCTTCATGAGATCGACTTCGCCAGAACCGGTCTAAACCCGATCAAGGATCTCGCGACCCGCCGGCGCATCACCGAAGTCTACCGGGATCTCGAGCCAGACATCGTGCATCACGTCGCGCTCAAGCCGATCATTCATGGTCAAGCGGCGGCGCGAGCGGTCGGTGTGGGCGGTCGGGTCAACTTTCTGCCCGGGTTCGGCCATGTCTACACCTCCAAGGGTATAAAGGCGCGGTTGCTGCGTCCCCTGGTTTCCGGGGCATTGTCAACGGCGCTTGCGGGCGAGGCCCGAGGCGTCATGGTGATGAACCAGGATGACCGCCGTGACCTCGCCGCCCTGGCACGGGTCGATCCCCGCACGATCACGGTACTGCCCGGCACCGGGGTCGACCCAAGCCGGTTTTCGCCGACCCCGGAGCCGGACGGCGATCCGATCGTCACCTATGTCGGACGATTTTTGAAGGACAAGGGGCTGCGAGACCTGGTCGCGGCGGGCCGCCTGTTGCGGAGCCGTGACGTGCCGGTAACCATCCGGCTGGTCGGCGCGCCGGACCCCAGCAACCCGGCGAGCATCGGCGCGCGCGAGTTGCGGGCCTGGGAGCGGGAGAACTTCATCGAGATCCTTCCTTGGACCCGGGATGTGGCATCGGTGTGGCGGAGCTCGCATCTCGCCGTGCTTCCGTCGTACCGCGAGGGTTTTGGCATGAGCCTCGCCGAGGCCGCCGCCTGTGGGCGCGCCTTGATCGCCACGGACGTACAAGGATGTCGCGAAGTGGTTCTCGATCGTCGATCCGGCCTCCTGGTCCCGCCGCATGACCCTATCGCGCTCGCCGGCGCCATCGAGACCCTGGCATTCGAGCACGGCCTTCGCCGCCAATTCGCCGCGGCGGCGCGCCAAGACATGCTGGACAGATTGTCGATCGACCGCATCAACCAGACCGTTCTTGCGCTCTACCAGGATATAGTGGCGGCGGGGTCCGGTCCTTCGATCTCCTGACGGACATTGCTTGCTTTTCATCGATCACCCGCCCTGCCCTTGATCATGGCCCGGTTTGCTGCCACATATGCGGCAACCATCCAATTGGGGCCGAAGCCCCGGCGAAGGAGCCCGACATGTTCATCCAAACCGAGGACACCCCCAATCCGGCGACCATGAAATTCCTTCCTGGGCGCGAGGTGCTTCCCGACGGCAGCGTCGATTATCGGAGCGAGGAAGAAGCCGTTAAGTCACCGCTTGCCCAGGCCCTGTTCAATGTCGATGGCGTTGTCGGCGTGTTTCTGGCCGATGACTTCATCACGGTGGCGAAGCGGGACGACAAGGACTGGCATCTGATGAAGCCGGGCATCCTCGGCGTGATCATGGAACATTTCACCGCCGGCCGGCCCGTCATCCTGACCGACGCGCCGGATGGCGCCGGCGACGGGATCGACGAGGACGACGACGAGGTGGTCTCGCAGATCAAGGAATTGCTTTACACCCGCGTGCGCCCCGCGGTTGCCCAGGACGGCGGCGATATCGTCTTCGAGGGTTTCGACGACGGTGTGGTCACCTTGCAAATGCGCGGCGCTTGCGCCGGCTGTCCCAGTTCCACAGCGACCCTGAAAATGGGTATTGAAAACATGCTGCGCCACTACATCCCGGAAGTGCGCGAGGTACGCGCGTCGGGAATGTTCTAAAGGCAACCGGCGATCGAGCAACCCGACAAGGACCACGCACGAGGGACAATGGGCCAATCCTCCAAGCCAGCGGAGCCCATCGGACGCGTGGAGCGAAGCCTGCTGGGGTTTTTGGCCGCCCTTTTCCTAGCGACGCTGCTGAGCGCGGTGTTTGTGCCGCGCGAGACCTTCCGGTTCATTCCCGAAAGAGAGCCCACGGGCGCGCGCGTCGATCCCGAGATCGCCTTTGGCCCGGCGCTGAAACTGTCGGTCGCGCGGGTCCGGGACGTGGCGACCTTGCGCCGACTTCTCCTGGAAGCTGATTTCGACCCCGCGGCGGTCCGGGTCGGCCAGGCGCCGGTGCCGGCACTGTTCCTCGCGACACTTCCCGAGGATCTGGCGACGGTGAAACAGGTTCAAAACCGCAAGAACCTGTTCATCGGAATCGTCCTTCCCTTGATTTTAAACGCCAATTCCGTCGTTCTAGAGCGTCGGGCCCGATTGGCGAGTTTGATGAGCGATGAACCCAGCACGCTTTCCGATTCCGACCAGCGGTGGTTGCTGCGTCTTGCGCGACTCTATCGCGTGATCGAACCGGAAGCGGAGATTGGCGAGGTCGACAACAAGGTGCTCGGTCGGCTGTTCCGCCGGGTGGACGCCGTGCCGGTCTCCATGGCGCTTGCCCAATCGGCGGCCGAAAGCGGTTGGGGCAGATCCCGGTTCGCCCGGCGCGGCAACGCGCTGTTCGGCCAATGGACCTGGGAGGAAGATGCCGGGCTGGTACCCGGCGACCGCGAGGACGGGCGCACCCATGCGGTTCGCGCCTTCAACCGTCTTGGCAATTCAGTGCGAGCCTATGTGCACAATTTGAACATCAGCCATCACTATCGCGCGTATCGCTCGGCCCGCGAGCGTTTGCGGGTCAGTGGATCCCCGGACGGCACCTGGGGGCATGAATTGATCGGGTATCTCGACAAATATTCCGAGGAAGGAACGGATTACATCGAGAAGATCCGTTCCATCATCCGCGTCAATCGCTTCGGAGACTTTGAAACCGCTTATATCGGCGCCGACATCGTCCCATCCGGCTCTAGCGCGTCGGGCAGCTGAACGTTCAAGACATCACGACGACAAGTGTTACCGCGGGACCATGAACTGCATTCCGAACCAACGCCACCTGTCCTCGGGCCCCGGCATGGTGCAGTTGACGCGCGAGCGACCCGGCGGAAACGGCTCCTGAAACCGCACTTCCACGCGTCGCTCCAACCGCTCAAGGCGGACTTCACCCTCGCTGGAGGCGAAACAGGCCAATCCGTTCAGGTTCGAAACCTCCGAGGATACCGTGAAGCCGAATGCGGGAGGGTTGTCGCCGAGCACCGGGTTCGCCGGCAGGACATCCGTCACCGGCAACGGCAGGGCGTTGGCGATCAGACGAAAACGGTCGATGCCGCCAAAGCGCTCATTCAACGCGAACCGCGGCAGCGCGAAGCCATCCAACAGCGTATGCATAACCCCGGAGTTCTGTCCGAAAGCCGCCGTGAAGCCACGATCGATCACCAGGTCCCGAACATTCAGGTCGAACTCGCCATAGGGATACGCGAAAAGCGATGGCCGATTACCGAGTTCCGCGATGAAACGGGCATTCGATCCATCCAATTCCCGCTTGACCGCTTCCACGGGGATCGTTGGAAGGTGCGGGTGGGATTTCGTTTGACTGCCGATCGTAACGCCGGCCTCGGCAAGTTCACGAATTTGCTCCCAAGTCATATACCCGGGGGCGGCGCGATCCACCGGGTCGGTGGCGACGAAAAGCGTGAATGGGAAATTCGCGGCTTTCAGCCGTGGCCAAGCTGTCTTGTACACCGAGGTATAGGCATCATCGATGGTGATACCGACCGTCCGATCCGGCAGCGTCTCGCCGCGGCCAACCTTCTCAACGATTTCGGCAACCGGCAGCACGGTGTAGCGCTGCTTCCTCAACTCCTCGAGATGCGCCTCGAATTGATCGAGCTTTATATTGGTGGAGGGATAATCCGATTCGCCAAACCGATGATACATCAGGATCACGGCGGAAGACTCTTGCGCGGCGGCCGCGCCGACCTGATTCGGCCCTCCGGTCCAGGTCATCCCCAACGAGATCAGAAGCGCCGGGAGGATGCCCCTAGCGCCAAACCAATGCCGATCCGTTTGTTTCGCCATTCGCAAATCCACCAAGCGGGACACAGTCACTTGATACGAAGTATATAGGGTGCATGGCTAAAGGTTCCACAATATTGAATAGCGCCGCTGCAGGCCGTCGGCTTCAGACCTCGATCGGCTTATGGTCAAGGATGTCATGCTGATCCTCGCGATGGACAGTTCAAGCGCCGCTTGCTCGGTTGCGATCTCGCGCGATGGAACCGTCATCGGCGGGGAATTCTCCCCGTTGACCCGGGGACATGCCGCCATGCTGCCCCCAATGATCGAGCGGGTATTGACGACTTGCGGCATGACGGCACGCGATATGGATGCTTTCGCCGTGTCGGTCGGGCCGGGCTCCTTCACTGGATTGCGGGTCGCGATGGCCGCGGCGAAAGGCCTCGCCGTTGTCGTGGACCGGCCCTTGCTCGGTATCTCCTGCTTCGATGCCGTGGCCCGCCGCGCCCGAAGTGAAATCGGCGGGAGGCCTTTCGATGCGCTTTTATTGGCCTTGGCCAGCAAGCGCGAGGAGGTTTTCGTCCAAGCGCTCAATAGCGCCGGCCGCGAAATCATCTCGGGTCAAGTCATCGGGCCCGTCGAAATCGATCTTCGAATAGGCGCTTTACTGGGTGATAACGCGCTTCTTTATATCGCGGGCGACGCGACGGATACGGTGACAGGGGTCTTACAAGCCCCCAATGCGCATTGCCGAGCGCAAATACTTATCGGCCCGGCGATGCCACCCGACGCCGCCGATATCGCTTTGGTCGCTCATGACATCTCGACCCGGGAAGTGAGCGATTCACATTCATATTCGTCCGGATTGGCACCCCTTTATCTGCGTCCCCCGGCCGCCAAGACCGCGTCATGAGTAAAACGCGTATTCGCGAACGGATTGCCTCGATCTCGGATGGCGATCGACGAACCGCCCGCCACGTCGCCAGGCTTCAGGAACCCCGTTTGGGCATGTCATGGCGCGAGAAAGATATATGCACCATGCTCCGCGACGGCGACTTAAGCGGCTACAAAGCGACGCGACAAGCGCCGGGGGCGCCGGTTCTGTTCGTCGGAGCGATCTTGTTCCGGACCATGGCCGACGAGGGAGAAGTATTGTCACTGTCGGTTCGACGCTCCGTCCGCCGACAAGGCATCGCAAGCGCGCTAATCGCCAAAACCTTAATTTCAATGAAATTGGCGGGTGTGAAGAGTGTATTTCTCGAAGTAAGTGAAACGAATCGGGCGGCACGCGCCTTATATCAACGATATGGCTTTGAAAAAGTTGGCGTCCGGCACAACTATTATTCGACAAAGCACCGAAAACACCACAACGCATTGGTGCTGAGATTGAAACTTTCATCGTGTCGGCGAAAGCGAAAGCGAGGCAATTTCTCGACCGAGAAACGAAAATAGCCCCATCAATCGTGACGCGCGAATGTCCACAACATGTTGATTTAATAAGAAAATTAGGTGATAAGATCAAATATCAATGAAATGGGTGACGTTGCCCTCTTGAGAATTCAAACCAATTAAAGTAATATACTTATATATATTTATAAAATAGATACAAAAACCA
Source organism: Alphaproteobacteria bacterium (assembly GCA_016780745.1). Taxonomy (GTDB): domain Bacteria; phylum Pseudomonadota; class Alphaproteobacteria; order Thalassobaculales; family Thalassobaculaceae; genus JADHLJ01. The sequence continues at coordinate 13,762 of JADHLJ010000059.1, forward strand.
TATAAATATTTATAATCCACTCACTTGGTGGCTCAACGTGGAATTGCCGCCGCCTACACAGGAGTTTTTTTAAAATGAATATACAAACAAAACCAAAAATGCGAAGCTCTTGACAAGAAAAGTAACTTCGAAGATCCAATGTCTTTTTAGGTTGCTTTCGTTATATGATTGTCATAAGACGGCGCGGGTAGTTGTTGCGATCATTACCGTGGGATTGAAAAGATGGTTGCGGAAGCAGAAGAAAACGATCGAATTGAATATACCGTGGAGGTTGTTTCGGCCTATGTGTCGAACAACACTGTCTCCACGGAAGACTTGCCGCAACTGATAGACCGTGTCTATGCGTCGTTGGCTGGTCTGGGTGTCGCCGAACCGGCGAAGCCCGAAACTCCGAAGCCGGTGGTGCCGATCAACAAGTCGGTCACCCCGGATTACATCATTTGTCTCGAGGATGGAAAACGCCTCAAGATGCTCAAGCGGCACCTCAAGACCGCTTACAACATGACTCCCGAGGAATATCGCGAGCGTTGGGGCCTTCCGGGCACTTACCCGATGGTCGCGCCGAACTACGCCAAGCAACGCAGTAAGCTGGCGAAGGAAATCGGCCTTGGAAATTCGGGACGGCGTCGCCATCGGTAAACCGAATAGTGATTTTGTTCGGGGCCGCCTAGCCGCGCCCGAACGTGTCACCCGAATCCGCCCGTCCCATTTCCATGGGGCGGGCGTTTCTATTTAGAGGCACGCTCCGGCCAAAGACACGCTCTGAACAAAGACACGCCGTCGCGCGCAAACGACCTTGAAGGCGCCAGGCCTCCGATTAACCATCGAGCCCAAGTTACAAGTCGACAATCTAATCTCCATCTCAACATAACAATTACAAGTTACACTTAACCAAGATCCACTTTTCCCCGTTTGGGAGCGGCGCCATGGTCACTGTATCGGAAACAATCGCGCGACCCGCGAGAATGCTTACCTCGAGTGATCACGGGTTCGGCTCCATCACGATGGGAAGCACGGAGCTTCGGCTCGCGCGCGACAACAGCGACGTCGAAGCCGCGCAAGAACTAAGATATCGGGTCTTCTACGAAGAAATGGGCGCGGAGCCCTCCCATGAAAGCGTCGTCCTGGGTTTGGACCAAGACTCGTTCGATTCCGCGGCGGAACACCTTTTGGTGATCGACCATTCGAGGGGCGGCGTTGTTGTCGGCACCTATCGTCTCCTTCGACGGCGTTTCTCCGAGAAATCCGGGGGATTCTATACCTCGCGGGAATTCGACATATCGAAGTTGACCCGCGTCAAGGGCGAGATTCTGGAACTCGGCCGCTCCTGCGTGGCCAGGGACTTCCGGTCGCGGGCCACGATGTCGCTCCTGTGGCGAGGCCTCGCGGCCTATGCGTTTGAGCACAAGATCGAACTGATGTTCGGCTGCGCGAGCTTTCCTGGCCGCAACCCCGACATTCACGCCGAGGCCCTGTCCTACCTTCACCAAAACCACTTGGCGCCGCTTGATTTACGACCGACCGCCCTACCGATCCGATATCTTGACATGAATATCCTGTCGCACCGGGAGATCGATCCCAGAAGGTCCATGGGAGATCTTCCCCCCTTGATCAAGGGCTATATGCGCCTCGGCGGTTGGGTCGGCGACGGCGCGGTTATAGATCAGCAGTTCAACACGATCGATGTCTGCATCATCGTCAAAATGGCAAACCTGGCGCGACGCTATTCTCGTCATTACGCCCGAGACCACGAACGCTCAACGCAGGGGTCCGGGCTGGGGTCCGGGTTTCAATGACCGGACCGCGAGGAGATAACCCGGCCCCGGTCGGCAACACGGCGCTTATCGACACCGCCCCTTGGAGTCGCGCGACCGAGACGCGTGATGCAATCGGGAATCCATGGCTGGCGACGTATCGCCTGACGACCTATGCCCTGCTGACGCTCGGATTGCTGCCTTTTCAGCTTATCGCCTTGGGAACGTGGCCAGCATTGGCTCGTGCCATTCCGCGCGCGCACCATCGGCTGGCGGCCCGAATCATTGGACTGCGGGTCCGTTGCATCGGCCAACCTTCGGCGGCCCCGTCAACGCTGTTCGTGAGCAATCATGTTTCATATTTCGACATCATCGCGCTTGGGTCCATCGTTCCAGCTTGCTTTGTCGCCAAGGCCGACGTCGCGCGTTGGCCGATCTTCGGTTTCCTGGCCCGGGTTTGCCGGACGCTTTTCGTTGATCGACAGGCATCCGATCCACGCGGGCAGATCGACCTGAT
>JADHLJ010000060.1 GCA_016780745.1 Alphaproteobacteria bacterium
GCGACGGGCTCAAGGATTATTGGAAAGTCCAGCGGGACCGCCATACCAAGATCCTGAAGGCTTCCGGCGCCATCAAATAAGCCCATGGCAAGCGATTGCATAACGAAGGGGGCCTGGTTCCATGCGGCGCGCTGAGCTCGTCACCGCCGTCTTGCTCGGGCTCCTTTCGATCTATCTGATGTGGGAAGCCGGCGAGGGTCCGAGTTGGGACCCCGACTCGGTGCGCTTCGCCAATATCGGCATGATCGAGGATGAAGGGCCCGGCAGCGGGTTCTGGCCGTTCTGGCTCGCCCTGGTCATGCTCGCGAGCTGTATCTGGACCGGCGTCAACTGGTGGCGTCGCAAGACGCCGGCGTCACGGTCCAGCGTGCCGTTCCTCACCCCGCACGCGCGCGCCATGCTCTTCCAAGTGGGCGGGAGCCTGATCGTGTTCATGGGGCTGACCCACGTGTTGGGCTATTACGGCGCGATGTTCCTGTTCCTGATCTACTACCTTCGCTTCCTGGGGCGTCATTCCCTGGGCAGGACACTTTCCATCGCGGCGGGCGTGCCGGTTTTCAGCTTTTTCTTCTTCGACGTCGCCATGCGGATTGTCCTGCCCAAGGGCTATCTGGAGCCTCTGTTCATTCCGCTTTACGACATCTTCCTCTAGCGGCCGGGAGCCAGATCCCGACATGGAAATAATCACCTCCCTCGGCGACGGCGTCCTCCAGGCCTTGCAGCCCTTCAATCTGGGGTTGGCGTTTCTCGGCGTGGTCGTGGGGCTGTTCGTCGGCGCGATGCCGGGGTTAGGGTCGGTCAACGGGGTCGCGATCCTGTTGCCCTTCACCTTTGTCATTCAGGACATCTCGGGCTCGGCCACCGCGCCGATGATCTTCCTGGCCGCGATCTATTACGGGGCGATGTATGGCGGCGCGATAAGCTCCATCACCCTTGGCATTCCCGGAGCATCAACGGCGGTCGCCACCACCTTCGACGGACGCCCTCTGGCGCTCGCCGGCAAGGCCGACAAAGCCCTGATCACCGCCGCCCTCGCGTCCTTCATCGGCGGAACCGTCGCCAACATGTTGTTCACGGGCTTCGCGCCGGCCCTGGCATCCATCGCGCTGGATTTCGGCAATCCCGAGATCTTCGCGCTGATGCTGCTGGCCTTCGCGACTTTCATCGGGCTGGGCGGAGACGACATTCCCAAAACGATCTTCTCGATCGCCTTCGGCCTGGTGCTGGCGACCGTTGGCTTTGACATCGTGTCCGGCGAGCCGAGATTGATCTTCTTCGATATCACCGAGTTCTCGCACGGCATCCGCTTTCTGGTTCTCGCCATCGGCGTCTACGGCATCGGCGAGATGATCTGGACCATCAATACCAGCCAGGACAACATCACGATGACCGAGGCCAAGCTCGGCGTCTCGACGGTGCTTCGCGAAATCAAGGCCTTCCCCAAGGCCTGGAAGGGAACGGCGATCGGCTCGGCGCTAGGCTTCTTCGTCGGTATTCTGCCCGCCGCCGGCGCGACCCCCGGCTCGCTTATGTCCTATGGCGTCGCCAAGATGCTCTCGCGCAACCCGGAGCGTTTCGGCAAGGGCGATGTCGATGGCATCGCGGCGCCGGAAGCCGCCAATAACTCGGCGTCGTCTGGCGCCATGCTGCCGATGATGACCCTCGGCATCCCCGGCTCGCCGACAACCGCCGTGCTGCTGGCGGGGATGGTGATCTGGGGCCTGCAACCGGGACCACTGCTGTTCAGCGAGCAACCGGATTTCGTCTGGCCGCTGATCGGCTCGTTCTATGTCTCCAACGTGATCGCGCTCGCGGTCAATCTGGCCTGCATCCCGGTATTCCTGTGGATGCTACGTATGCCGTTCACGATCCTGGCGCCACTGATCTTCGTGCTGTCGATCGTCGGCACCTACGCGGCCTATCAGAACACGTTTGACGTATGGCTCATGGTGATGTTCGGGCTCGGCGCGTACTTCCTGCGGATTCTGGATTATCCGCTCGCCCCGGCGGTGCTCGCCATCGTTCTCGGCCCGATCGCCGAGCCGAAACTGCGTCAGTCGCTGCTCCTGTCGGATGGCGATTTCAGCATCTTCCTGACCCGCCCGATCGCCGGGCCGATAACGGTGCTGGCGATCATCCTGATCCTGCTGCCGCTGGTGAAGCTGATTTATCGCAAGCTTCGCGGCTGATCGCGCGGGACGCGGCCCTCAAAAATCGGTGCAGCGCCCGTTATGCTCCCAATCGCCGAAGCGCGTCGGCTCCGGCCCCTTGGGACCGCCCAGCTCCTTGGGCAGATTCTCCGCCGAGGCGCGCGGATCCAGTCTCGCCTCGACCTCAACCGGCTCCCGAGTAGGCCTGGCGACAGGCGCGGCGGGCGGCGGGCGGCTCGCATCGCGGACCCTGGTCTGACTGAAACTTCTGGATCGCTCGTTCATCCTCGAAATATGGTCGCGATGCCCGGATCGCGCAACCATTGTCGGGCTTTTCATGCCCCGGCGGATAAATTCGAGCGCGCCACCGAATATCGCTTGCATCGCCGGCCTGGTCCCGCGTATCGGTGCCGGATGAGCAGTTCATCCGATGTTTCCGCCGCCCGTAGTGTCGCTTTCGATCTGTTGCGCTCGGTTCTGGCCCGGCGCAAATCCTTCGACGACGCCATGGCGATCCATGACGGCTTTCGGCGCCTGCCGACCCGTGACCGAGGCTTCGCGCGGCTGATCGCGGCCACCACCCTACGGCGGCTTGGCCAGGTCGACGCGCTGATCGACAATTGTCTTGAGAAACCCCTGCCCAAGGCCGGCGAGGCGGTGCGCGACATCATCCGCATGGCGACAACGGAGATGCTCTTCCTCGGCGTCGCGCCGCATGCCAGCGTCGACAGCGCGGTGACCCTGGTGGAAACCCGCAAGCTGGCCAAGTTCAAGGGCCTGACCAACGCGGTGCTGCGGCGCCTGTCCCGAGAGGGCAAGACGATGCTGGCAGAGGTTTCGGAAACCCGGAACATTCCGGACTGGATGCTGGCCGCCTGGACCGAGGGGTTCGGCGCCGATATCGCCGAGCGGATCGCCGGCGCTTCCCTGCGCGAGCCGTCACTCGATATCTCGGTCAAGTCGGACCCGGAGGCATGGGCCAAGAAACTGAGCGCGACGGTGCTTCCCACCGGATCGCTGCGACGCGGTTTCGACGGCCCGGTCGACGCAATGCCGGGTTTCGCGGAGGGCGCCTGGTGGGTGCAGGACGCCGCCGCCGCGCTCCCCGTCCGTCTGCTGGGCGATATCAAGGGGAAACGGGTTCTGGAGCTTTGCGCCGCGCCGGGCGGCAAGACCGCGCAACTCGCCGCGGCCGGCGCGCGGGTCACCGCCGTCGACCGCTCCGAGCCCAGGCTCGGGCGTCTGCGCCGCAATCTCGCGAGACTGAATCTGGAAGCCGAAACCCTGGTCGCGGACGCGGCGACATGGCGGCCCGACACGCTTTTCGACGCGGTGCTACTCGATCCCCCCTGCACCTCGACCGGCACCATTCGCCGGCACCCGGATATCCTGCATTCCAAGAATCCCGAGGATCTGCCCAAACTTACCGCCCTGCAGGATCGCCTGCTGGCGAACGCGGTGGAGATGGTGAAGCCCGGAGGGGTGTTGGTTTTCTGTACCTGCTCGCTGCAGGCAGAGGAGGGAGAGGCGCGAATCGAGGCTTTTCTCGCCGCCAACCAAACGGTCGAGCGCGCGGCGCTTGGCCCCAAGGATCTTCCCGGGCTTGAGTCCTGCGTCAACGAGGCCGGTGATTTCAGAAGCTTCCCGTTTCACCTCGCCGAGCGCGGCGGTCTTGACGGATTTTTCGCGGCCCGGCTGATCCGAACCTAGCCGCTCCCGGTTTCGCCCCGATTTCGCCAATCCCGCGCTTGCGAGCCCGGGCGCAACCTGATACCTGCACATCCCATGCAACAGCCAATTCGCATTTCCCCCTCAATGCTCGCCGCCGACTTCGCGTGCCTTGGCGAAGAGATCCGCGCGGTCACCGAGGCCGGCGCCGACTACATCCATCTCGACGTCATGGACGGCCACTTCGTGCCAAACCTGTCCTTCGGCCCCGACGTGATCAAGGCCATGCGGCCGCATACCAAGCTGCCCTTCGACGTGCATCTGATGATCGGCCCCGTCGACCCGTATATCGGCGATTTCGTCGCCGCCGGCGCCGATATCATCACGGTTCACCCGGAAGCCGGCGCCCATGTCCACGGAACCCTGCAACAGATCCGAAAAGCCGGAAAGAAAGCGGGAATCGCGCTTAATCCCGGCACGCCCGTCGAGGCGCTGGACAACGTGCTCGATCTGTTGGACCTGGTGCTTGTGATGACGGTCAATCCCGGTTTCGGCGGCCAAGCCTTCATCGACAGCCAGCTCGCCAAGATCTCCACGACGCGGGAGCGTATCGAGAAACGCGGCCTCGAAATCGACCTCTCGGTGGATGGCGGGATCAAGCCGGAGACCGCGCGACGCGCGATAGACGCGGGCGCCAATGTTCTAGTGGCGGGCACGGCGGTCTTTCGCGGCGAGGAAGACTCCTACGCCAAGAACATCGCGCGCTTGAGGCGCCCCTGAGGATGGCGGCGCGCGGTCCGTTCCGGTCGTTCCGCGAACTGTATTTCCGCTCGCCCATCTCCAGGTGGTTGCTGGATAAGGACGGCTATTCCGAGATCGAAACATCCACAACCGATGCCTGGCCCGGTGATCCGGAAACCGGTCGGGCGATCGTGGATGGGAACATCATCGCGTCCGGCGTGCTTATCACCACGACCGACGAGGCTTGGTCGGACCTACCGCCAGCCGCTGTTCACCTTGAGTATCTGCATGGTTTCTCGTGGTTGCGAGATCTTCGAGACCTCGGCGGCGAGGCCGCGCGAAGCACGGCGCGCGCGCTCGTCTCAAGCTGGATCGACCAACACGATCAATGGCACCCGCTGACCTGGCGACCGGATATTCTCGGCTCCAGGATCGCACTCTGGCTAGGCACCTACGAGATCTTCTGCGAAGCGGCCGAGGATTCCTTTCGCGTGCGGGTACATGCCAGCCTGGCACGGCAATTCCGCCATCTCGCCCGTGATTTCAACGCCGCGCCGCCGGGTATTCACCGGCTTCAAGCGATAAACGGCCTCGTCATCGCCTCGGTGGCGCTGGATGACGCGGGGTCCGCCTTGAGCCAAGCCGAGCGCGCGTTGCTGGCGGAGATCGACAATCAGATCAATCCCGATGGCGGACATGTCTCGCGATCGCCATCGCGCCATCGCGACGCGCTGATGTCCTTGATCGACACAAGGACCGCGCTCCGCGCCGCTGGGCGAGAGCCGTCCGCTGATCTCGATGACGCCATCGACCGGATGACTTCGATGCTTCGCCTCTGGCGTCACGGAGATGGCAGGCTCGCACTGTTCAACCAGAGCACCGAAACCCGCCCGGGGCTTCTGGAAACCATACTGGCGCGCTCGGAATCCCGGCTTAAGACGGCCACCGATGCCACCGACACCGGGTTTCAGAGGCTAACCGGCGGCAGGACCTGCGTCATCGTCGATACCGGCGCGCCGAGCCAGGTAGAAAACAGCGCGCATGCAAGCCCGCTGGCCTTCGAGATGAGCGCCGGGAAACAGCGCCTCATCGTCAACTGCGGCACCAGTATCGGTGATCCCCGCTGGAGTGGGCCACTGCGCGCCTCGGCGGCGCATTCAATGTTGATGATCGATGATCACAACGCGGTTGAGATCACCGGCGATGGTCAAGTCGGCGGGCGCCCCATCACGGTTGATGTCGATCGCCAGCGCGAGGACGGCGCTAGCCTGATCGAGGCCAAACATGATGGCTATCAATCGAGGTTCGGCCTTTTGCATAGCCGCCGGCTCTATTTATCCCCATCCGGAGACGATCTACGGGGCGAGGATAAATTGATCTATACGGGCGACCCCGGCGCGCTGCCCAAGGTCGCGACGCTTCGCTTTCATCTGCACCCCCGGGTTCGCGCCTCCGTTGTGCAACGCGGCGCGTCGGCGCTGTTGCGTCCACCTAGTGGCGGGGTGTGGCGCATGCGAACCGATAGCGGGCTGGACATCAACGAGAGTGTCTATTTCGGCTCCGACGAACGCCAACGATGCGAGCAAGTCGTGATCACGGCGCCGCTCGACCAGGTTCGCGAAGCCGGTGAAATCACGGTAAGATGGGCCCTGCGCCGCGAGGAAGCCCGCGCGAGCGTCAAGGATTAGAGGGCGCGCGCACATGGCGGAGATCGAAGCGTGAACCAACGATGTCGCTGGCAGGCCGACCCAGTCCGACCCATGGCCTCCCGCGCGCGCGACTGGCTCGCAAACGCCCGGCGTTCCCTCGCGATGGAAGCCGAGACCGCCGCGCCGCCGAGGCAAACGGCATGAGCGGCGATGCCGTCACTATCGAACCAGTGCGCTTGATGCTTGTCGCCGTCATGGGTTTTCTGGCGTCAACGCTGGGAACGTATTGTCTCATGCGATTCCTCGCGATACGCGAGATACTCGACCGGCCCAACGAGAGAAGCAGCCATGACGTTCCAACGCCCCGAGGCGGCGGAATCGCCGTCCTCGGCGCCGTCATCCTGGCTTGGCTGACCGGGCTCGGGCTTTCCACGGGGATCGAGGCATCGGGTCTTGTGATCCTCTTGGCGGCGGTGATGCTCGGCACGGTCTGTTTCATCGACGACCTGAGGGGCCTCGGTGCCTTGCCGCGACTGATAGCGCAATTCGCGGCGATCATACCCGGTCTTTGGTTCGTGTCGGAGACAGGGGGCCTGTTCAAGCCGATTTTCCCCATCGCCCTGGATATCGCGGCAACCGGGTTTCTGTGGCTATGGTTCATCAATCTGTTCAACTTTATGGATGGCATCGACGGCATTTCCGGTGTTGAGATCGCCACCGTGGGGATCGGCCTCGCGGGGCTCGCGGCGCTTGGTGTCGCGGACCCGGCGGTTCTCAGCCCAGCCTTGGCGCTTACCGCCGCCGCGCTAGGGTTTCTGGTCTGGAATTGGCGTCCGGCGAGGATCTTCATGGGCGATGTCGGCAGCATTCCCATGGGCTATCTCATCGGCTGGCTGCTCATCAGTGCCGGCCCAGACGCCGACGGTAGCGGCAATGGCGGCGCGAACGCCCAGTTCGCTTGGTTGATTCTGCCCTCCTATTACCTTGCCGACGCATCGATCACTCTGGCGCGACGTCTGTTAAAGAGGGAGAACATTCTTCGGGCCCATCGCCAGCATTTCTATCAGAAAGCGGTCATCGGCGGTGTCGGGCATGCCACGGTTTGCATCTGGATCATCACGGCGAATACCGGATTGCTGGTCACGGCCTGGCTCGTCGCGCCAACCCGACCAACAGTGGCTCTTGGCATGGCCGCGTTGATCGTGGCGACGCTTCTCGCCTGGATGGCAAAGCCATGGCGCGCGCCGAGGCACCAGGCGGAGGCCGAGTAGTGCGGGTCGCGGTCATCGGCGCCAGCGGATTTATCGGACGCCGTTTGTGTCGCGCGCTGGCCGCGGCCGGCCATGAAGTGATCGCGATCGTCCGGCGGCGTGCCATCACCCACCTGGCCGGCGCCACCACCGTCAGATACATGGAAGACGCGGGCGGTGGTTCCGACTGGCCCCAACTGCTCACCGATGTCGACGGTATCATCCATCTGGCTTCGCCATCCGGCTCCTCGGGTCCAGAACGGATCACCGCCTTTAATCTGATGCGAGACGACGTGCTCACGCTCGCCCGCGTGGCGGGCAAAGGGGAGACCAAGGGGGCAAAAAAGCGATTGGTGTTCGTCAGCACCATCAAAGTCAATGGCGAAGCGACCCAGGACAAGCCCTTCGACCCGGGCTCCGTGCCCGAGCCGAAGTCCGATTACGCCAAGGTGAAACTGGAAACCGAGCTGGGGCTTGCCGAAATCTCGGCCGAGACGGGCCTCGCCGTCACCGTTGCCAGGCCCGTCGCGGTCTACGGACCCGACGGGCTCGGCAATATCCATTTGTTAGCCAATCTCTTCCGGACGCTACCCGGATGGCTGGTTCCGTTGGGCGGGATCGACAACCAGCGCTCCTTCATCCATGTGGAGAACCTGGTCTCGGCCCTGACGCGCTGCGTCGAAGACAAGGGTGCCGAGAACCGGCTGTTCCTGCTGCATGACGGCGCGCCAATCAGCACCAGCCAGCTTTGCCGGTTCATTCTGGAAGCCCATGGCAAATCCGGAGCGCTGATGCCCGATCCTTTCGGGATCATCCGCCGTATCTCATCATTGCTCGCTCCAGGCCTGGCGCGCCGGCTGTTCGGATCACTGGCGGTCGAGGATACCGGCATCACCGAAGCCTTGGGATGGCGGCCAAGCCTCTCCACCCAGGAAGCCTTGAAACAGACCTTGGCGCGGCCTCATGACGAACAAGATTAGAGGCGCGCAAGGATGATCGAGCCAACTGTGATATCTTGCGCGCCATCATCCCCACCAGCCACCCGGGCCGGAGAGCGTTCGCCTTGACAATACACGGTCTCAAACGCGTGGCGTTCAGCTACCTGCACGATGTCGCGATGGCCGCGCTCTCCTTCCTGCTGGCGCTGTATCTGCGCCTGGGGAGCGAGCTGTTCATCTGGCCGCGGGACGTGGTGCTGAATGGGTTGGCCATCTTCACCTTGGTGGCGGCGGCGGTGTTCCTTTGGATGCGCCTGCATCGCATGATCTGGCGCTACGCATCGATCGGCGATCTCGGACGGATCGTCCAGGCCGTGGTGCTGACCGTGGTGATCTTCGTGGCCTGCCAGTTCGTCTATAACCGGCTCGCGGATTTCCCACGCTCTTTCCTCATCATCGAGATCATTGTCCTGACGGGCCTGCTCGCGGGGCCGAGATTCCTCTATCGCTTTTTCAAGGACGGCGAGCTCGCGACATTGCTGGAGCGCAACGCCCATGCCCGGGTTCCGGTTTTGCTCATCGGGGCCGGCGATGGCGCGGATCTGTTCATCCGCGAGATGTCCCGGGGTCGGGAAGCGCCGTATCGGGTCGTCGGCATCGTCGATGATCGCGGTAGCCGGGTCGGACGTAATATTCGCGGCGTTCCCGTCTTGGGTGACCTGGGCGATCTTGAATCCGTCACCAAGACTCTGCGCGAGCAACGCCTCGCGCCGCAAAGGATCATCATTACGCGCCGGGAAATCGATGGCGCGGTGGTGGCGGGTATCTCGGAGGTCGCCGACGCCCTGGGACTTTCAGTCGCCCGGATGCCTCGGCTGACCGCGTTCGACAAGGCCGAGAGCGGTCCGCTGGACCTGGCGCCGCGACCGATTGATGTCGAGGATGTGTTGGGCCGCAGTCAAACCGTCCTCGACATCGCGCCGGTCCGGGGGCTGGTTACCGGACGCAAGGTGCTGATCACCGGCGCCGGCGGCACGATCGGCGGCGAGCTGGCGCGTCAGGTCGCGGGACTGGCGCCCACCGAAATCGCGCTATTGGATGCCTCGGAATATCTGCTCTACCAGATTGACATGGAGATCGCCGAACGCCACCCGGAACTGGCGCGCCGGGCATTGCTCGGAGATGTCAGGGACCGCGCGCGTGTCGACCAGGTCATGGACACTTTTCATCCCGATCTGGTGTTGCACGCCGCCGCCTTGAAGCATGTGCCCCTGGTCGAAAGCAACCCACTGGACGGGATACTCACCAACGCCATTGGCACCCGCAACGTCGCCGAGGCCGCGGCCCGGGCCGGTGTCGGCACCATGCTGTTGATCTCAACCGACAAGGCCGTCGACCCCTCGAATGTCATGGGCGCCACCAAGCGTCTGGCCGAGGCCTTTTGCCAGGCCCTGGATATCGATGGCGAGGCGAACGGGTCCACCCGCTTCGTTGCCGTGCGGTTCGGCAATGTCTTGGGCTCCACCGGGTCGGTGATTCCGCTGTTCCAAAGGCAGATCGCCAAGGGCGGTCCGGTCACCGTGACCCATCCCGAGATGACCCGGTATTTCATGACGGTGCGCGAGGCGGTCTCGCTGGTCCTGCAATCCGCCGCCATGGGCGGGAAGCTGAACGCCGGTGGGATCTGCGTGCTCGACATGGGCGAGCCGGTGCGCATCCTGGATCTCGCGCGCCAGATGATCCGGCTTTCGGGCCTCGCGCCGGACAGCGATATCAAGATCGAATTCACTGGCCCGAGGCCTGGCGAGAAACTTCACGAACAGCTCTTCCACGCCGACGAATCCCTGGTTGAAACCGAGATCCCGATGGTGAGCCGCGCCACCCCCCGCACGGTCGATCTGGCGACCCTGCGCGACGCTTTCAGCGAGCTGGAAAACCATGCGCGCCGGCGCGATACCGAGGCGACGATGCGGGCGCTTCAGGCTCTGGTTCCCGAGTTCAAACCGCCAAGCGACCCCAGTTAGAAACGACGCTAGATACGGCGCCGAATCCGGCTAAAGCAGGACATAACCGCCGTCGGAGATTACCGTCTCGCCCACGACATAGCCGAGAACATCCGAGGCCAGCAGCAAGGCCAGCCGCGCCATTTCCGGCGCCTCGGCGAGACGGCCATTGGGAATGCCCTTCAGGGCCTCGACGCGTTTCTCGCCATCCTCTAGAAGATAGCTGTTGATGTTGGTCAAGGTCCGTCCGGGCGCGATCGCCACCACCCGCACCCCGCGCGGCGCCCATTCCGCGGCGATCGACTTGGTGAACTGGGCGATCCCCGCCTTGGTGCTGGCATAGACCGCGCGCTCCGCCGAGCCGTGGAACGCCAATTGTGACGATGTATTGACGATAACCCCGGCGCCCCGCTCCAGCATGCCGAGCCCGACCGCGTGCGCCACGCGCATCGGCCCCATGAAGTTGATCACCGCGACCCGGTCAAGCTCGGCCATCGGCATCTCGGCGAACGGCCCGGCCCAGAGCACGCCGGCATTGTTCAGCAGCACATCCACTGGCCCCGCCGCCTCGGCCATGGCCTGGATCGAGGCGAGATCCGCCTGATCGAACGTGATGGCCCGGCTGTCCGGCAATTCACGCGCCATCGCCTCCAGCCCGGCCGCGTCACGGTCCGCGAGCACCATCGTCGCGCCATGGCCGTGGAAAGTCCGAGCCATCGCGGCACCGATTCCGCTGGCCGCGCCGGTCACCAGAACCCGCTTGCCCGTGAAATCCAGATCGCTTGGCTCGATCTTCACGACCGCTTATCCGCCATGGCCGGCGCGGACCAACTTACCCGGACGGGCGCCGGTGGCGACACCACGCTCGAAGATCGGCTGGCCCGAGACGATCGTCGCCTCGTAGCCATCGACTTTCTGAATCAGGCGCTTGCCGCCGGCCGGCAGGTCGTTGACGATTTCCGGCGCGCGCGGGCAGAGGTTTTCGTAGTCGATGAGGTTCACGTCCGCCTTCTTGCCCACCGCGAGCCGCCCGCGATCGTTGAAGCCGAAGAAATCCGCGGTCTCGCTGGTCTGGCGCTTTACGATCCACTCCAGCGGCAACCTCTCGCCCCTAGTCCGGTCGCGCGCCCAGTGGGTCAGCATGAAGCTCGGCACCGTGGCATCGCAGATCACCCCGCAATGCGCCCCGCCATCGCTTAGACCCAAAAGCGTCTGCGGATCGGTCAACATCTCGCGAACCGGCCCGTGGTCGCCGGTGACGTAGTTGGTCGAGGGAAACTGGAACAACCGGGTGCCGTCTCCGCCGGTCAGATAGTCATAGGCGAACTCCTCGGGCGACTTGCCCTCGCGCGCCGCCAGGGCGGCCACGGATTGGTCCTCCGAAGGCTCGTAATTCGGCGGGTCGCCCAAGGGATACATCCGGTCCCAGCGCGTGGTGATCGCCCGGCTCAGCGGCGGCAGGATCTCCAGCAGGGTCTCGGACACCTCCTCGCCGAGGATCTTGCGCTTCATCTCCGGGTCGCGCAGACGCGCCAATTTCTCCGCTGGGTCCAGGTCCTCCAGCGCCTTGAAGGACTCGCGCACAGAGAACGGCGTCAGCGACGTCGTCAGTCCCAGCACCAGCCCGACCTGACGGCCCGCCACCTGGGCGATGATCGAGGCGCCGGACTGCTTGGCCGCCTTGGCCCCGGACAGCAAACGCCGCCAGCGCTCCGGGTCATAGGCCCGGTCGGTCAGCAGGAACCAGAGCGGACGGTTGATCTCGGCGCCGAGCTTGGTCATCCATTCAAACTCGGCGGCCTCGTCGTCAAAGTCCGAGATCATGCCGAAAGCGCCGGAGCCGGCCCGGCCCAGCGCCTTGCCGATACCGATCAGCTCATCGGTTTCGGAATAGCGCCCCGGCACCAGCGCGCCGGATGTCGTCTTGTGCTGATCGGTGCGCGAGGTGGTGAAACCAAAGGCCCCGGCCCGCAAGGCCTCCTCGGTCAGCCGCGCCATGGTCGCGATATCCTCGGCGGTCGCGGGCTCGTGCCGGATCGCGCGCTCGCCCATCACATAGACCCGAAGCGCGTGATGCGGCATCTGGGCGCCGACATCGATTACCCGCTCCTGGCGCTCGAGCGCGTCGAGATATTCCGGAAAACTCTCCCAATCCCAGGCCAGCCCCTCGGCCAGCGCAATGCCCGGGATATCCTCGACACCCTCCATGAGGTCGATCAGCGCCTCGTGGTGTTCCGAGCGCACCGGCGCGAATCCGACGCCGCAATTGCCGAACAGGATCGTCGTCGAGCCGTTCCAGGAGGACGAGGCAAGCTCGGGGTCCCAGGTCGCCTGGCCGTCATAATGGGTGTGGATGTCGCACCAGCCCGGCGTGACCAGCAAACCGTCGGCGTCGATCTCGCGCTTGCCGGGCCCGGCCTTGCCGCCAACCTCCGTCAGCACGCCGCCGTCGATGGCGATATCGCCGGTTGCTTGCGGCGCGCCGGTTCCGTCGATGATGGAACCGCCCCGAATGACCAGATCATGCATGATATCTCTCCTCAACGGAGCGCGCGGACCAGCGAGGCCAGCGGGCTCCCGAATTCAGGCGCCACGTTGCCTTGATTCCGCCGATCCGACAATATCGCGGGCCGTAAAAAGCAAATAGCTGCTAACCGTGTTGATATGACTGGACACCATTCAATGGCCGATCCCACCCCCATCGCCAAACTGGACATCCTCGGGTTTCGCGCGGAGGTCGAAAACCCCGTGATCACCTCCTTTGGCTCGATCCCGGCGCGCGCGACGGCGCTGATCCGGGTCGAGGACGCGGACGGGGCGCATGGCTGGGGCGAGATCTGGGGAAACTTTCCAATCATCACCACGGCGTATCGGGCCAAGCTGGCGGCGACGTTGCTGCCGGGGCATCTGATCGGCGCCACCATCGAGGCCCCCGGCGATTTCACGGCGGAACTGGCCCGCAAATTCCATATTCTGAAAGTTCAGGCCAGCGAGCATGGCCCGGTGAACGGCGTGCTGGCGGCGACCAATCAAGCGCTGTGGGACCTGAAGGCTCGCAAGGCGGGAATGCCGCTGCGCCGCCTGCTCAACCCGGACGCGCCGGACACGGTGCCGGCCTATGGCAGCGGTCTTAACCCCGGCGATTGCGTCGAGGTAACCGAACGCGCCCGGGCCGAGGGGTACCGGGCCTTCAAGCTCAAGATCGGTTTCGGCGCCGATACCGACCGGAAAAACCTCCAGGCCCTGCGCGCGGGCATGCGGCCGGGTGAGCGCCTGTTCGTCGACGCGAACCAATGCTGGAGCCTGGAAGAAGCCCGCGCGGCGATCCCGATGCTGGTCGACGCCGGTGTCGAGTGGTTCGAGGAGCCGATGGTCGCCACCACGCCGGCCGAACACTGGCGGGAGCTGGCGGCGGATTGCCCGATCCCGCTCGCCGGCGGCGAGAACATCCTCGACCGCGACGGCCTCGAGGAGAGTATCGATTGGTTCGCTTATGTGCAGCCGGATATCGGCAAATGGGGCGGCGTCGATGGGTGTCTAGAAGTCGCCAGGAAAACCATCGCCGCTGGCAAGACCTATTGCCCGCATTGGCTGTCGGGCGGGGTCGGCCTGATGCATTCCGCCCATATCCTGGCGGCGGCGGGCGGCGACGGACTGTTGGAAGTCGACACCAACCCCAATCCACTACGGACCGAGCTGATCAAGGCTCTCCCGGGCATCAAGGACGGCGATTTCCACCTCGGCGACGCCCCAGGCATCGGCATCGAGCCACCCATCGACGCGATGCGCCAATGGCTGGACAGCCACGAGACGTTCTAGGTAGAGCTCATCTTCATGTCATGCGTCGGAGAACCAATCCCCTCGCGGATTGAATTGAGGAAAATTATCTTCAATTTTCTCTATCCGTCGAGTGAAAACCGCCGTACCGTACCAATTGTATGTTCTGGCTTTATGATGGGGGAAGCCATGGAAAATCGAGTTCTCTCTTGCGTGACGAAAAACTACGCGAATTTCAAAGGACGCGCACCGCGATCGGAATACTGGTTGTTCATGCTGGCAATTTATGTCCTTGCGTTCGTCCTGGGGGCGATCGACGGACTACTGGGAACCTTTGATCCATTCCTGAACATCGGAGCATTTTCCGGAATCGCGACATTGGTTCTTCTTATACCAATTGTGTCCGTTCACGTGCGGCGTTTGCATGATACCGACCGATCTGGATGGTGGTTTTTGATCTCACTTATCCCCATCATCGGAACGATTTGGCTGATCGTCCTGATGGTATTGGCCGGTAGCCCGGCCGTAAACCGCTTTGGTTCGAATCCGCTGAATCTAGAAGTCGCCGAAATCTCTGAATAAAAACCAAAAAGCGCGCCGGCTGTTATCGGCGCGCTTCTCGGTCGATGTAACCAGGCAGGCCCGGTTAATCCTTCCTCAGTAGTCCAGGAAGCTCCGGAGCTTGCGGGAGCGGCTGGGGTGCTTGAGCTTGCGGAGCGCCTTGGCTTCGATCTGGCGGATGCGCTCTCGGGTGACCGAGAACTGCTGGCCGACCTCTTCCAGGGTGTGGTCGGTGTTCATGCCGATGCCGAACCGCATCCGCAGAACCCGTTCCTCGCGCGCCGTCAGACTGGCGAGCACCCGGGTGGTGGTCTCGCGCAAATTCGCCTGGATCGCCGCGTCGAGCGGCTGGACCGCGTTCTTGTCCTCGATGAAGTCGCCGAGATGGCTGTCTTCCTCGTCGCCGATCGGGGTTTCGAGGCTGATCGGCTCCTTGGCGATCTTCAGGACCTTGCGGACCTTCTCCAGCGGCATCACCAGCTTCTCGGCTAGCTCCTCCGGCGTCGGCTCGCGGCCGATCTCGTGCAGCATCTGGCGCGAGGTGCGGACCAGCTTGTTGATCGTCTCGATCATGTGCACGGGAATGCGGATGGTGCGCGCCTGGTCGGCGATCGAGCGGGTGATCGCCTGGCGAATCCACCAGGTGGCGTAGGTCGAGAACTTGTAGCCCCGGCGATATTCGAACTTATCGACCGCCTTCATCAGGCCGATATTGCCCTCCTGGATCAGGTCCAGGAATTGCAGGCCGCGATTGGTGTATTTCTTGGCGATCGAGATCACCAAGCGAAGATTGGCCTCGACCATCTCCTTCTTGGCCCGGCCCGCCTCGCGCTCGCCCTTCTGGACGGTTT
>JADHLJ010000061.1 GCA_016780745.1 Alphaproteobacteria bacterium
CGGAAAAGCTCATCCGCGCGGCATCCGGCGCCGATCGGGGCTTGGTCAGCGAGGTTCGCCTGTTCGACGAATACGCCGGCAAGGGCATGCCCGAGGGCAAGAAATCACTGGCCATCGCGGTGACCCTGCAGCCCAAGGACGCGACCTTGACCGATGACGACTTGGAAGCCGTGTCGAAAAAGATCGTCGCCCAAGTCGAGAAACACACCGGCGGAGCTCTGCGGGCCTAGCCGAGGTTTTGGACGATTGCTTCATCGTTAGTTTGGCGCTCCATCGTCGCCCGGGTGTTCAACCGTCGTCCGGGCGCCGTAACGTCGTCCTAGAGCATTTTCCGATCATTCACAGTCATATCCAGCGGCGGCGAAGTAGTTCAGGCATTCTGTGGGTGTGAAGGCATCGATACCCACGGCGATGGCGGCCCAGAGTTCATCGATTGTTCGGGCCGCGACCTTCTTGAGGAAAGCCTTGAGCTTTGAGAAGGCCATCTCGATGGGATTGAAGTCCGGGCTATAGGGCGGCAAGAACCGGAGTTCGGCGCCGGCGGCCTCGATGGCGAGGCGCACGGCGGTTGGCTTATGGGCCGGCAGGTTGTCCATGACAACGATGTCACCCTTGTTCAGCGACGGCACCAGCACGTGCTCGACATAGGCCAGGAAGGCGGCCCCATTCATGGCGCCGTCGAGCAGCATGGGTGCGGTCATGCCACCGAGCCGGAGCGCGCCGACGAAGGTAGTGGTTTTCCAGTGCCCATGCGGTACCGGCGCCCGGCAGCGCTCGCCGCGCGGTGCCCGGCCACAGCGCCGCGCCATCTTGGTCGAAGCGCCGGTCTCGTCGATGAACACAAGTCGCCCAGGCTCTAGATCCGGCTGGCCTTCGTACCAGGCGTGGCGCCGTCGCAGCACGTCAGGGCGTTGTTGTTCGCTGGCGTGCGCGGTTTTTTTTGAACGTCAGGCCGTGTCGGTCGAGCAGACGCCAGACCGTGCTCTGGGCCACCGACAGCGCGTGTGTCTCCCTCAGATATTCGGCGATCTCGGCCAAGGTGATGTCCGGGGTCTCGTCGATCAGCCCAAGGATCTCCTCGCCATGTGCTTCGGCCCGGTGCGAGCGCCTATCACCACCTTGTGGCTCGGGGGCGACCGTGCCGGTCCGCCGCCAGCGAGCCACCCAATGGATCGCCGTCGAAGGCGCGACACCAAAGCGTTCCGCCGCCGAGCGCCGCGACAGGCCGCCCTCGACCGCTGATACCAGACGCTCACGTAAGTCATTCGAAAGAGGTTTCGTCATAGGGGCTGGCCTCCGCCTCCAGCCCATATCTTGAATCAGATTCGAAACCCTGTTGGGAATCCCCTAAGATTCACCCAGATCGGAAAATGCTCTAGTTTCGGTGTCGGTAGCCACTGCCTCCTCTGATTGTCCGAGCACGGAATAGGCAAGCGGCGTCGCCCGAAGCGTGATTGCGCCGACGTCCTCGTCGTGCCGCCAGACGGTGTCGGGATCGTCGGCGCTGATCTCCTCGATCAGGCCGCGCTTCAGCAGGCTCTTGAGCACGTTGCCAACGGCGCCACCCTTGATGTTGGCCGTGACGGGGAATACGAGCCCGTCCTCGCGAGTGCAGGCGCCGGACAGGACGATGGTCTGAGTCTCGGAAAGTTCGATCTGATGCATGGTGGATCTCCAGGTCTTGGAAGCGCGCCGATCGCGCCTCTCCTACGACCCAGAGCCCCGGCCGCGAGCGGTTCAGGGGCGTTGTTGGCGCTGGTGATCACAAGCCCATGAACGCTCCGATCGCGGCCACCATCAAGTCCAAACTCGGATCATTTGATTGCTAAGTTGGATCTAAGATGCGTGGCATGAGCGAACGCCAATATGCGGCCCATGCCGCCCTGTCGCGTGGCGCCATCCAGAAGGCCAAGGCCACAGGCAGGCTTGTGTTGTTCCCGGACGGCTCGATCGACGCCACCGCTTCCGATGAGAAGCGCGCCGCCACGACGGACCCGTCCAAACAAAGGAATTCCAGCCCGCGCCGTAAGCTAAAGCCGGTGCCGGACACGGCGCTGTCCGCAGTCGGCGATACGTTGCGAGAGAACGGCCTCACCACGTCGACCACGGCTGGCGGCACCACCTTCCTGCAGGCCAAGACCGCCAATGAGGTGCTGAAGGCGCAGGAGCGCCGGCTGCGGCTGCAGACGATGAAAGGGGAACTGGTCGACCGCTCGCGAGCGACGACCTTGGCCCCGATCTTGACCAGTTTCTCCCGGATCGTGGTCAGCGACCAGTGTTCCACTTCCTGCGGCAGGGCCAGAGTCCGCATGAAGTTGGCGAGGTTGTAGGCCAGGGCATGAAGCTGGAGCCGGACCTCGTTGTTGCGGAACTTGCGGCATGACAGCCGGGTCCACTTGATGGCGTTCTTGCCTTCCTTGATGTACCGCTCTGCCGTGCCCCGGTGGTTATAGAAGGCGACGACCCGTTCAGCAGGACGGCTCAGGTTGGTGACGATGAACCCGACACGGGGATACAACTCGCCCGGATGCCATTCAACCTTGGCGACCACGCGGCGTTTCCGGCTCCATGATCCGGCCTGATAGCTGAAGCTGGCATGGAACCGCTGGACATGCTTTGGCGGCCGACCGACCGGCCGACGGAGCAGATGGATGATGCTCTCCTGGAGGACCTTGTTGGCGGGCAGACGGATCGCATAGAGAATGTCCCCTGCTTCCAGGTATTCGTAGATGTCCGGCGAGGCGAACGCCGCGTCGCCACGAAAGTAGAGGCGGACCTTCCGTTCCTTGTAGCGTTCGACCACCGGCACCAGCACGTCACGCCAACCGTCGGCACTGTGGACGTTGCCGGGCCGCAGAGAGCACCGCTCCAGGTCGCCCAAGTGGTTGAACAGGAACAGCGGGTGATAGCAGGTGCAGCCGAAGTGGCCGTTGTAGGCCGTGCCTTCCTGGTCGCCGTAGGTCGGACTGACGCTGGAATCCATGTCGAGGATCACATCCCTCGGCGGTTTACGGTCGTGGACTTGGTCGATCCATGCACCGGACAGATCCGCGAGGGCGGCGATATTGTCGTCGGTGGCCAGGAACTCGGTCTCGAACCGTCCCATCTGGCTGGCCGATGCCGCCTGCTTGGCGACGGCTCGACCGCCGCCGATCCATCGCATCGCCAGATCACGCCCGAGACGGTCGGCGTCGTTCACGTCCTCGTAGCCGCCGAGCCGTCCGAACGTGGATTGCCGGAACAGGCCCGTCATCCCATGTTGACCGTTCCTGCCGGTCCGAGGATCGACCAGATGCGCTCCGGCAATCTCGGACAATCCGAGAGCGTCATCGAGTTCCCGGAAGGGAAGGAGGCCCCCATCCGACGTGACCTTCGAGCCATGGAATTCCAGTTTCAGCCGACGGTCGAAGTCAAGCCGCAGAACCCCGGTTTCGCTTTCACCCATCGGGTGGGCCATTCCTCGCCCTCCATGTAGACCATAACGCTATGATTCTTATATCAGAATCACGCCATCATGTCGTCAATGTGCGGCTCCATCTGGGGAATAGGGGTTAATGAGCTTGGCGCGGGCGCAGCCATGGCTGCGCTATTCGCGGGCCTCCGCGATTGGCGCTGTTGCCTTGGTGGGTGGAGAAGAGTCCGAGGATGTCGCGCTGGTTGATCCGTTCGATATCCCGCTTCGGGACTGGCTCGGTCGGGACGAGCATCTCGGCCCGGATTTTGTCAGTACGACGGTGCTCCCGAACGCGTTTGAGTCGGCGGTGCAACGTCTGAAAAATCGCCCTGACGAAGAAGAGGGCGAGGAAAATGTCCTCTTCATCGATATCTCGGCCACCGAGGAGCAGCGTATCTCCGCGTCGATCCAGATTCAGGACGTCCCCGTGCTTGTCGACTATTTTCTTCAGCGCGGTTATCTCGACGCCGCCTCGGATATACACATCGAGCCGACCGAGGAGTTCCTGCTGATCCGCAACCGGGTCGATGGCATTCTGCACGAGGACAATTCCCTTCCTATCGATCGGCATGCCGAGATTGTTTCTCGGATCAAGATCTTGTCGGGCATGGACGTGGCTGAAAAACGCCGACCCCAGGATGGCCGCATCGGGACGTCAATCCGGCAGAACGCCATCGACGTGCGGGTCTCCACCTTCCCGACCATCCATGGCGAAAAGCTTGTCATGCGGCTGCTTGATCGCAACGCATTACGACCGTCGCCCGAGGATCTCGGGATGCTCCCGCGAGATCTTCGGCTGTTATACGAAAAGCTCGACGCGCCTTTCGGCCTGGTGATGATCTCCGGGCCGACGGGGTCGGGAAAAACCACAACGCTGTATTCCTGTCTCGGCCGGATCGACAAAACTAGAAAGAACGTCCTGACCGTCGAGGACCCGGTGGAGTACCGGCTGAAGGGCGTGCACCAGATGCAGGTCAACGATCGGATCGGCGTGACCTTCGAGTCTGGTCTGCGCACGATCCTGCGCCAGGACCCCGATGTCATCATGGTAGGCGAGTGCCGGGACCAGGAAACCGCGGGGATGGCAATCCAGGCCGCGTTGACCGGCCATATCGTCTTCTCGACGATCCACACCAATGACGCGATTGGCGTGATCACCCGGCTGTTGGACATGGGCATCGACAGTTTCCTGGTGGCGAACGCGCTGACCCTGGCGATTGCCCAGCGATTGGTGCGCAAGATCTGTGATCAATGTCGGGGCGCCAAGCGGGGCGATGAGATCCTGGCGCGCCTGGCCAGCGAGGGTATTACCGTCGAGCGTTTGGTGTCACTCGGGATACACGTTGAAACCGAGGAAGAATACCAATGCGGTACCGGATGTCCGCATTGTCGCAATACCGGCTATCAGGGCCGGCAAGCGGTGTTCGAGGTGTTCGAGATGACCAACACCGCGCGGGCGATGATCATGGCGCCGGACTTCAACGCCGACACCTTGCGCGCGTATTCACGGGAACAGCGCATGACAACGTTGATCCACCACGGCGAAAGAATGATCGCCAACGGTATTACAACCCACGAGGAAGTCATCCGGGTCCTGGGCGAGAGCTACTGAGATGGCGCGCGGCGGTCTGAATGTTTTGATCTTCACGCAACAATTCGCGTCGATGATCCGCAGTAATCTGCCCCTGGTCGATGTCTTGGATAATCTCGCCGCCGAAACCCCGCAACGCCGGCTTCGGGCCTCGATCGATCAGGTTGGCCTGGATGTCCGACGCGGCATGGACCTTGGTGATGCTCTGGCCCTGCATCCCGCGAATTTCGATGACGTTTATGTAAGCGTCGTCAAATCCGGGATAGAATCGGGCCGTCTCGCCGAGGCGCTTACCCAGATCGCGGAATATCAGTCGGTGATGCATGAGCTTGCGCGCAAGGTTCGCTCGGCCCTGACCTATCCGATTTTCGTGATTTTGGCGTTCTTCGGCGTTTTCAATGCCCAGGTCTTCTTCATTCTTCCGCGTTTCGAGTTGATGTTCAAAAACTTCGGCAAGGCGCTGCCTTGGCCGACCCAGTTCCTGCTGGATTTGGGCGCGGGGTGGAAAGACAACTGGTTCATTATTCTGGCGACGATCGGATTGGTATGCCTCGCTTTCATTGTCTGGATCAGCACCCGTGAAGGGCGGTCGATCTGGGACCGGATCAAGATCAGAATTCCGATTATCGGGCCGGTTTGGCGGATGGGCGCCCTCGCGCGGTTCTTGCGTACCTTGGCGGTCCAGGTTCAGAACGACGTTCCCTTGCTCGACGCGCTCCGCCTCGCCGCCGACGCGGCTTCCAATCTGTATGTTCGGGAAATCCTCAACGATATCGCCGATGAAGTGGAAAACGGCCGCGGGATCGCCGAGTCCTTTCGGGAGCACCAGATTTTTCACGGCATCGTTCTGCAAATGATCGCCGCCGGCGAGGAAGCCGGGACCTTGGACGAGTTATTGATGTCGTCCGCCAATTACTTCGACAACCTGACGCAGGACCGTTTGGAAAAGATCACCGGTTTGATCAATCCGGTCCTCACTGTCGTCGTCGGCATGGCGATCGCCGGGATCATGGTGGCCTCGTTCCTGCCGGTGTTTCAGATGGGCAACACGATATGACCGGGCCGACGAATACGTCGCGGCAAACGATATCCCAGCGCGCGGGGCCATGGCATCCGCGACGCCAGCGCGGTTTCACCCTTATCGAACTACTGGTCGTTGTTGTCATTGTCGGTGTTCTGGCCAGCATCGGTTTGCCGATTTATCAGGGATATATCCGAACGGTGAATCTGGAAAAGGCGACGCCCTATTTGCGGTCCATCGCGACCAAGCAGCAAATTCGCTTCAACCGAACCGGACGATACCTCACGACCCTGAGCGAGCAGGACATTGTTGACCGCTTGGGTGTCGATGTCAGCGAGGCGGGTGATTTCTGCTTCATGGTATTTTGCGCGGACAATACCATCTGCGTCGACAATAGCGAAGCCGCCGCGACGGCCGGATCATTGATATCGACACCAACCGGGAACACACCTTCCTTTCAGGTGATCGCCGTCTTGCGACGGGTTAGCGATGCGAGCGTCGCCGGCGCTGGCAGTACTTGCACCGTTTCCACCAGTCCCGCGAAAGCCGATTCAACAGGTTGGGTCAATACAAACGGAACCGGCGCCGGAAGCGAGGGCAGAGTGTTGGTCCTGACCTATCCACCGCCGCCGGACGGGATTGATACGACGACCACCATCGCCGGACATTCGGTCCGCCTGGATTGGAACCTCGGTATCGCGAAATCCGACGCGGATCTGCCATGAGCGGCAGGTTGAGCAAGGTCGCGCATCGCATCGAACCGCTCATGTCGCATAGGGCCTGGGCAGACCGCCAATCCGGCCTCACATTGATCGAGGTGATGGTCGGCATGTTGTTGGTCGGTATTTTATTGCTCGGCACCAACACATTATGGGTGATCGTCGCCGATCAGTTCGACGACCTGTCTCTTCGCCAACAGGCAATTCTGCGTCTGGATGGCGAGATGGCCAGGTTGGTTGAAGTCTATGGTGATAGCGCCAATACCGCCGCGACCGTGACCGTTACAAATTACGCCACCGCCGCACCCACCGCGTCCGCGTCCTACCTGGCCGCGCCAGCGACCCGACTTATCCACGGCACCGGCGGTGGGGCCCAGGGCTATGTCCAGGCTTTCGCCGGCGCCGCGCAGTTCAGAGCCGCCATCGCGGCCGATGGATCGAATGCCGGGCAGGTGATGTCGCCGATCTACTATTTCGATGCCGGCGTGGCCGCGGTGACCACCGACGACCGGAATCTGGTCTGGCTCGATCGAAGCCGTAACATCGTCGGCCAGTTGAGCTGGTCCTTGACCCCGATCCTGGGAACCGGACTTACCCCAAGAGATTGCGGTGTCGCGAGTTGCAACGTGCTGACATTGTATCTCGACTATCCGTATCGGTTCGACGTTTCCGTCGATCCATTGGCCACCGCGCAGGCCGAGATTCCAGGCGCCGCGGTTGAAACCATCACCTTGCAAACCATCGTGGGGCACCGATTATGATCCGGCGCTCTCGGGCCAGGCAGGACGGCTTCACGCTGATCGAGTTGCTTATCGCGTCGACGGCGGGATTGATCCTGCTTTTCGTGGTGACTGGCACGATCATGGACGCGTTCCGCATGGCGAATCTCCTTAAGGCCCGAGTCGCGCTCAACCAGGAGGCGCGGATCGCGGTCGAGCTGTTGGCTTTCGGAGGTGTTCAAACTGGGATCAATAACGCGCCGGCGACCCAAGATTACACATTTGGTTTGACGGGCCGACGTAGCGCGGGCGCCGGGGGCACCGGTTGGGCGCCGCCGACGGATCTGATGGCCAAGGCGTCCGGTGTAAGGCTTTTTAGATTGGCCCTGTCCGTAACGGATGCCGTTCCCGATCCAGCGCCCACCGGCAGTTTGCTGGGCGCCCCCATTCCGACATTTAGTATTGCCTGTTCGGGGGTTGATGATCCGGTCGCCGGCTGCGCGACCAGTACCACCGTCACCATGTCCGGCCGCTTGCGGAGTGATCCATTAATCACCGCCGATGGCCGACTTCGAGAGGTCACCTTGCGGCTCCTTGATCCCTACGTATTGGGAAATCGTTTTGGTTCGATTGATGACGCGACCATTACTTATTGGACCGTGTTCTCGCTTGATGTCGACGAGCACCCGACATGATCGCGGGACGCTCATATCGACGCCAACGTGGCGCGGTCCTGGTGGTCGTCATGGTCGTGATGGTGATGATCGGCCTGATCGCGACCACGTTGGTGGAGAATTTCACGACATCAGAGGCGCGGGATGTCGAGGCCTCCCTCATGGAAAGTCGAGTGAAATGGGCGATGCTCGGTCATTTAAACTATATCCGCGCCCGTGCCCGGACAGAGGGACTTTGCGCGACCGCGACGAAAAATACCACCCTTGTCGCCAATCAACTGAACTATTGCGGCGGCGCGGACTTCAACTCCGCCTCCGGAGTTCTATCGAAAACCCGCGCCGGATTGACCACGATATCGATGGTCGGGTCGATGCAGGATTACCTCGACAACCCCGATGAGTTGCAGGACGGAACCATCGTTACCCCGGGAACAATGCGCTGGCGTTTTCCGACCGGCACCGACCCAAGGGTCGCGGTTGCCGGGACCGACCGGAATTTTATCGATATACGCGCGCTGGTCCGGCCACGCGATAACGACGCGCTGAACGCCAACATCGTGAATGACGGCCTGATGACCATCGAGATCGAAGTAGTGGCGAGCGACCCGCAAACGCCGGTGTTTCAAGGCATTCGCGAACGTTTTCAGCGCTTAAGCATCGGATTCTGCGTGGTCGATCAGCAGACCGCCGCGACGGCGGGAATCTTGCCTTTGAGTGGTTGCGGCGCCGCGGAAGGCCAAAGCCGAATTCAGTTTGTGCGAAGGGACGCTTTATTGCCATGAATGCCTTAACGGGATTTATGCGCCGGCTGGGGCGGCGCGACCTCGGCGACCCCACCAAGCTCGAGGACTTGTTCCTCATGGTCGACGATTCCGGTTGGCGCGCGGCGCGCGTCATGTATTCCGGCTCCGCCGAGGCCGTCGAGGTGAAGGAACAGTCCGGCGCGCCTAGGGCCGACGCCAACGCGGCAACACCCATCGAGGCCGTCTTCGCGGATGTGGCGCGCAATCTCGGCAATCCGCGTGGCATAGGCCGAATTCACATCCTGCTGGATGACCCCGGCGGGGCATATATTGATCTGTTAAAAGAGAACCTGGCTTCCGCGGGTCAACAGGTGATGAACGCGTATTGCGCGGAGCTCGTCGGGCAGCCCAGGGTTTGTTGGGCTCGCGCTCGTCTCGCTGGCGATGAGACCCGAGGCCGGGAAGCCCAGGTTCTCGGCGCTCAGGGTATGGTGACCCTAAATTCCTATCTCACGCGTCTGGAGGAAAACGTTACCAAGGTCAGCCGGTTGGTTCCTGTTCTCGACATGATGCGACGGCATTTGGTCGCGGGTGGTGAAACCGAGCCGATAGCGGGCCTTTATGTCGCTGAACGTCACAGCCACTTGCTGATGCTTCACCCGGGTCGAGGCGGCGTCGTGTCACGCCGCGTTCCATTGGGGCGTGGTGATCTTGTTGACGCGATTCGCGATGACATGGGCGTCGAGGCCAACGAGGCGGCGTCGATGTTCTATGAGCACGATCTGCTGTCCGGTGTCTCGCCGAGCGATGATAGCTCGGATATGACAACCAGCGCCGTGGCGCGCGCGATCGGGCCCAAGGTTAGGCGCTTCATCGCGGGGCTTGCGGAAACCCTGGACTATTTCGAGACCCAACGCGCCCTTGGCCGCCCATCAACACTCAAAATCCTCGGGTCGGAGAGAAGGCTTCTTGGTTTGAGCGAATTGCTGGGCAAGGCGCTCGCGATGGAAGCGGTCGACGAGGAATTCGATCCTTTCTTGGCATTTCGAGCGCTGGCGCTGGATGACGGGATGAACTTGTTGTCGGAGATGAGCGCCGATTTGCAGATCGGTTCGGTTTCCTACCGAATGCACCATGGTTCGATTCTCTCGGTCGGCGATATCGCTCGGGAGGCAAAGCTCCGAGAACGGGAACCCGTGTCGGGGAATGATATCCGAGGTCGAAAACCGCGTCGGCGCGGGGGACGAAGATCCAGGGCAATCGAGATCGAGAGCAGTCTGTTCGCGAGATTTTTCTCGAGCGGGAACGGTACATCGCGAGCAGCGGGCGGTGGAACCGGCGTCGATCAGGCGGCTCAAGACCGTCAGGTTGGTTTGCTTGCCATTCTCGTGATCCTGGCGGCGGGGTATTTCGGTTATCTGGAAATTGAAGACCGCGAGCGGCGGTTGCGTGGTGATATCAACACCATGGGACAAACTTACCGTGAGAATGTGGACTTAAAGAAAAATCGCGATGAAGCGACCCGAGCAATTACCCGAGGCGGCGAGATCGACAAGGTGCTGTGGACCGAGAAATTCCTCTCGCTCGCCGAGAACATGAATGAGTCGATGTGGCTGACCGATGTTTATCTCGAGGTCAACAATCGCACCATTGGCGAGAGCGAGATCGAGGAGAAAAAACTCATCATTCAAGGCGCGGTTCTGCCATCGACCGATGGCCATATCCTGCAAATAGCCGAATTCGTTGAGCGCCTGGAGGAAGACAAGTTGGGGTTCATGGATGACTTTCGCGAGATCGTGTTCGATGGTGCCTTCCTCGACCGCGGCGAGTCCGATGCGGTGGTACGCTTCACAATCGAGGCGCGCTACGACGCTAAGAAACGTCAGGCGGTCGCGAGTGCCAAGCCTAGCGCCAGAGGCTCCACGCTAGGGGAAACCACAAAGAAGGTCGAAGAACGCAACAAGGCCCAAGAGCAGGCAATTGGCGGAGGCACGCAACAGTGACCCGACAATCGCGAGGATGGGGGCGTCGAAATGAGACCCGTTGATTATTACCATCAATATAGGAATGTGCTGGGCGCGTTGTTGTTTCTGGCACTTGGTGTCGTCGTGGCGGTTCAGGCCTTTCATCTCGGCCCGAGACAGGTAATGACGGCCGATCTGGCTCGGCTGAAGCAGATCCTGGATCTCGAAAATCGCACTCTCGCCGACCTCAAGAAAGCCGAGGATGCCGAGGCGTCCACATCCAGCGACGATGACCGGGGGATTAAATCCCTGCCGGCGTTTCTCAAGCATATCAATCGGATATCCCAGGATACGAACGTTATTATCCGTGAGCTGGTGCCCAGCACCGCTAGCAGCGCCGCGTCGGGTGGCGCCTTGAAATTCAAACTTAGTATCACCACCGACTATCTGACGTTTCTCCGGTTCGCGGCTAAACTGGAATCATTGAATGTCGGCATCAATGATCTTCAAGTCAGACCTTATGATCCCACCAAAACGCCGGTGGAACACGCCATCGCCTTTTCAATTACACCGCGCGACGACGCAAAACCACTGGAGAGCGCGCGCATCGATACCATTCAAGAAAAAGTCTCGGCGAAGAACAAACGGAACCCGTTCCAGCGCTTCGCCTATAACAAATCCGAGCCCAAGCCTTCCCCCTGGATTGATTTGACGTGGATCCACCGCTTGAGCGGGATCGGGAGAATTGGCGGTGAGAGGATCGCGACCATTGATAGCCGGGATTACGCGGTCGGCGATCCGCTGGACAACATGTCGATTACCGAGATTCGCAACGACCGAGTAATGCTGAAGAAAGAGTCGGCGGACGGCGAGCAGATCTTTGTCCTCGGTTTCCGCAAGAAAGCCCGTTCAAACGCCTCTCAATGAGCGTGGCGGTGCCACGCCCGTCAACTCTCGCCGAAAGGTGGCAAGGTTGCCGATGCTTAAAGCCATTGCCGCCATGCATATTGGCCAGCGTTCGGAGCAGCAGGACTGTATTCTTGTCGATGCGCGTGTCTCTCAATCAAGCGATATGCTTCAACCGATCGAGATCCCGGTTTCCGCTCCGATGCCGATTATCGCGGTCTGCGACGGGGTGGGCGGCGGCCCGAGCGGCGGCGAGGCAAGCCGCACGGCTTGTGAGACCCTGGCCGGGCTTGCGAACCAACTTGGCCCCAATCGTTCCGACCTCCTCTGGTTGATCGAGCGTCTGCAATCTCGAATGGAGTCGCTCTGCATGGGCGGGTCTGGCACGACGATCGCTGGTGTTGCCGTCGACGGTCATCGGGTCCGGGTCTTTCACGCCGGCGATAGTCGCGTCTACAAGATCGGGAAAAATGGCGGGCGGCTGATGACCAGGGATCACGTGGGCCCATCGCTTTCACTCGGCGAGACATCTTCGGGAATGAGATCCAAGGCGCTCAATTTCGGGTTGGGGCCGGTCTTCCGTCAGGCTTGGCGGACAGGAAGGCTCCAGGCCGATTGTATCGAGGACACGTTCGAGGTCGGCGATGCCTACCTCCTCTGCACCGACGGGCTAAACGAGACTACCGGCATCGGGACCTTGTTGACGATGGCCGGGATCCCCAATGAAGAGCGATTGGGCGAAATCATGAAGCGCGCCGAGCAAACCGCTCACGACAACATCGCCGTTTGCGTCGTAAGTTTCGCGACCGCCGACTAGGCGCGTTTCCGTTATGCACTCTCGATTGGCGCGACCCGAAGCAGGAACGAGATCACCGATCCGGCGAAGATGTCATTGCGGTCACCGGCCACCATATGGGCGGCGTTGGCCACATTGACGTATTCGGCGTGCGGGCATTGCTCGAGGAAGGCTTGCGCGCCTTCCTCGCTCAGCACGTCCGACAGGCCGCCGCGCACCAGCAAGACCGGCAGGGTCAAATGGTCGGCGGCGAGGCGCAGGCGCTCGCGATAGTCGACGACACCAGAGGGGCCGTGCCGTCCGAAACGGCGGGCCGGGTCCCAATGCCAGACATACTTCCCGTTCGCCGCTAGTCGTACATTCTTGGCCAGTCCGTCGAAGTTGCGCGGGCGCTTGCGATGCGGCTGGTAGTTGGCGATCGCGGCGGCGACCTCCTCCAAGCTATCAAAGCCTTCGGGTTTTTGGTTCATAAAGGCCTGGATCTTGGCCTGGCCCTCGGGCTCGATGCGTGGCGCCATGTCGACCATAACCAGGGCCGTGGCATCCATCTTCTTCTCACCGATCGCCACCAGGCTGGTGCCGCCGCCCATCGAGGCGCCGACCAGGATCGGGCGCTCCGAGCCCAAGGCCTTGGCGACGCATTTCAAGTCCTCGACCATATGATCGGCGCTATAGCGGCCCTCGCCGGCCCAGTCGGAATCGCCATGCCCTCGAGCGTCGAAGGCAACGGCGTGATAGCCGGCTTCGCCCAGGGTCTCGCCAGCACCCTTCCAGGCATGTCGGGTTTGACCGCCGCCATGCTGTAGCACCACCAGTGGGCCGTTTGGATCGCCCCAGGTATCGCCGGCGATCTTGATGCCCTCGAACCCCTCCCAGATATGATCGGGGACCGGCGTTCCGGGTAAACGCTCTCCAGCACTCATGATCCGATGGTTCCACGATAGTTGTCGATTTGGGGAGCGAGCCTCGCCAGTGGTCGGGGCAAGGTCAAGGCGGATTAGGCGTCTCGTCTCGCCAAGAGGCCAATCCCCACAAGGGCGATATGTCCCATCGGCTCAGGGTCGGCGGCGGGTTGGTTTTGCCATGAGATGGCTCGCCGCATAGGCTTTGGCATGGACAACGCGCGATAGGGAGCGAAGAGATGATCATCGACAAAATCGAGGCGGTGGCGATCCGGATCCCGCTGTCCAAGGATTTCGGCGGCAGCACCTATAACGTGACGTCGCGCTGCACGGTCATCACCCGACTCTGGGTCAAGGACGGCCCCGTGGCCGAGATCTATAACGGTGATAACCGCTCACACGGCCCAGAGATCGCGGCCCTGGTGAACGATCGCCTGGCGTCGCGCCTGATCGGCAAGGATGTGCGGGATTGGCGGCGTCTCTACGCGCTGCTCGAGGCCGAGGTGCCGGGCGCGGCCATGGCACCAGAGCTGATGATGCAGGCCATCGCTTGTGTTGATTGCGCGGTTTGGGATGCGATCGGGCGCTGCTACGAAGTCAGCGTCGCGCGTCTGCTTGGCGGTTATCGCGAGGAATTGCCGATCATCTCGATCGGTGGCTACTACATCGAGGGCAAGACCCTGGATGATCTCGGCGCCGAGATGCGGACCTTGCGCGAGGCCGGAATGGCTGGCTGCAAGGTCAAGGTCGGCGGCCTGTCTCCGGAAGCGGATGCCGAGCGGGTGAAGGCGGCGCGTGATGGGATCGGGCCGGACTTTCTAATCTCCGTCGACGCGAACCGCGGCTGGTCCTGGCGCGACGCGGTCAAGCACGCGAACCTGATCGAACCGCTGGATATCGCCTGGTTCGAGGAGCCGTGTCATTGGATGGACGACTTGCGCAACATGGCCGAGGTTCGCCGCGCCAGCTCGATCCCGGTCAATGCCGGCCAGAGCGAAGTGACCGGCCAGGCGATGCGCCGGATGATCGAGGCCGGCGCCGTCGATTTCATCAACTTCGACGCCTCGGAGGCCGGTGGTGTCACCGCTTGGCAGCGCGTGGCGGGTCTGGCCCAGTTGACCGATATCCAGATGACCCACCACGAGGAGCCGCAAATCGCTTTGCATATGCTGGCGGCGCAACCGAACGGATTCTGTGTTGAGTGTTTCGCCGATCCCGAGCGTGACCCACTTTGGGATCGCATGCTGTTGGAGGGGCCCACGGTGTCGAAGGGTGTCGCGCGGCTGCCCGATGGTCCTGGCTTTGGCGTCAAGGTCGATCCCGCGGCGATCGAGATGTACCGGATTTAGCGCCGCGATCGTCACGATCCTCTTGACCCTGATCCCGGTTGGTGGCGTATCTCGGCTGCGACGAATAATGGTCCCGCGATCGAGATCGGAGAGCCGGTATGAAAAGCCTTTGGAACGCCCGGGATGCCCAAGCGGCGATCGACCGATATGCCGATGATGGGGTCGCCGCCGATCTGGCGTTGAGGGTCTATACGACCCGCCTACTCGGCGGCGAGCCCAAGCTGGTGCTGCATGGTGGTGGCAATACCTCGCTTAAGACCACGGTCACCGACATGGTTGGCGAGGCCTGGGAGGTGCTTTGCGTCAAGGGCAGCGGTTGGGACATGGGCACGATCGAGCCGGCGGGCTTGCCGGCGGTCAAGCTGGCGCCGCTGCGAAAGGCGCGGGCCTTCGACGCGCTTTCCGACGAGGACATGGTGAAGCTTCAGCGCGCGAACCTTATCGATCCGGCATCGCCGAACCCGTCGGTCGAAACCCTGATGCATGCGTTCCTGCCGCATGCCTATGTGGATCACACCCATTCGACGGCGGTGCTCTCGATCGTCGATCAACCCAACGGCCAGGATCTTTGCCGCGAGATTTTCGGCGATCGGCTCGGGATCGTCGACTATGTCGCGCCCGGCTTCGAGCTCTCCAAGGTGGCGGCGGAAGTTTACGAGGCGGCCCCCTCGGTCGAGGGACTGATCCTGGACAAGCATG
>JADHLJ010000062.1 GCA_016780745.1 Alphaproteobacteria bacterium
GGGTGGTGGCGCTTATGCCGGCGCCGCCACCTTTCGCATCAGGAACGCGACCGCCGCCGCGCCACCGGTGAGCACCGTGCCGATGATGAACAATTCCAGATTGTTCATGCCCACGACATCATTGCCCGGCATGGCGAAGGCCAGGGCGCCGATCAGCAATGCCAAGCGAACCGGCCATTGCATGACGCCCATGGTGGTCAGATCCCCGACACCATAGAGATAGCCTTGCAAGCTGGCGGAAAGCACCACCACGCCGAGAAGCGCGCAGCTGAAGACCGTCAGGATATGCAGCGGCTCTCCCTGCATGATCAGGCCCGGATCGAGCACGAAGAAGAACGGCACGAAATAGATGATCGTGCCGAGCCGCATCGATTCAAGCCCGGTCCGCATGGGATTGGCCTGCGCCAAACTCGCCGCCGCGAAGGCACCGAGCGCCACCGGAGGCGTGATATAGGACAGCATCCCCCAATAGAGCATGAACATGTGCACGCCCATGGTGGACAGCCCGCTATCGGTCAACGCCGGCGCCAGGGTCAGGGCCAGGATGATATAGGCCACCGTCACGGTAACGCCGATGCCCATGATGAAGCTGGCCAGCGCGCCGAGCAGCAACAGCAACGCGACATTGTTGCCGGCGAGCTGCAGCAGTTCGAAGGCCAGGGTACCGATCTTGCCGGAATAGGACAGCGAGCCGACGATAAGGCCGATGCCGACCAGAATCGCGGCCAACTCGGCGAACAGCCGTCCGACGGCGACCAGGAAGTCGACGAACTTGTCCCAGTTCCACCGATGCTTGGGGTGGAACTGGTTGATCACCAGCAACAGGGCGGTGGCGTAGAACGGCGCCTGTGCTTCGCGTTGCATGAAGATCAGCAGATAGATCAGCAATGCGAACACGGCGACGTAGTACCAGCCGTCCTTCAGGGTTTCCCGGACCGAGGGCAGCTCGATCTTCGGCAGGCCCTTGAGCTTGGTCCGGGCCGCGTAGCCGTCGATCTGCATGAACAGCGCGAAGAAATACAGCACCGAGGGGATGACCGCGGCGACCACGATGTCCCGGTAGGGGACTTCGAGGTTGATCGCCATGATGAAGGCCGTGGCGCCCATGATCGGTGGCATCAGCACGCCGCCGGTCGAGGCGCAGGCCTCGACCCCGGCGGCCATGTGAGGCTTGAAGCCGATCCGCTTCATCGCCGGGATCGACAGCGCGCCGGTGGTCAGAACATTGGTAATGACCGAGCCGCTCATCGAGCCCATCAGACCGGAGGCGAAGATCGCGACCTTGGCCGGACCGCCGCGTACATGGCCCAGCAAGGCGAAGGCGAGGTTAAGAAAGAACTGACCGCCGCCGGTATACTGAAGCGCGACACCGAACAGGAGGAAGCCGATGACGAGGCCCGCGAAGGCGCGGGTCGGAATGCCGATCAACGCCTCGGTCGACAGCGCGTAATAGGCAACCGTGTCGAGGAGCGATTCCGACGTGCCTTCAAGCACGCCCGGCATATCGCCCGCGACCAGGGGATAAACGGCGAAGAGCACGATGATGCTGGTGACGATGCCGCCGCCGGTCCTCCGCGTCGCTTCGATCGCGATCAGGACCAGGGCCAGACTGAGATACTGCATGTCCTCGGGCGCGGAAAACTCCCACCCGTTATCGACGATCTCGATGGCCTGTATGACGAAGGTCAGGCAAATGCCGGCGGTCGCGATGAACAAACCCGTATCGTACCAGGTCATGCCCTCGCGGCCAGCCTTGCCACCGAGAGGAAAGACAATGAACGCCGTCGGGAGAAGCAGCGCGACGATCGCGTAATAATACTGATTTTCGATCGGCACGAAGCCGGTGTAACGGCCAAGATTGAAGACCTGATACATCGAAAAGACGATCGACAAGACTGAAAGGGCGATCAGCAACCACTTCCAGAAAGGAGTGAGCCGGCGGAACCGCTGATCGGGCGCCGCCGGCTCGAGTTGAGTGTCAAGATTGGTCATTTTTGATTGATTGACTTCTCTTTATGTGAGGATCGCCCTAGTTGAAAACGGTGGGCATTCCAGCTTTCGTAAGCGCCGCGGCGCGGGCCTTGGACCAAGCCGCCTTAAGGGCGTCCTTGTCCATGTCGTCCTTGCCGGCCAACGCATCCCAGGCATCCTTGATGACGCCCTGACGCGCGATCAGCTTGTCATGATGCGCCTGAGCGGCACCGTCCCACTTGCCGACTTCCTTCCAATACCGGATGGCGCCGTCATGATAGGGCATCGCCCAGGTCATGTTCTGGGCATCGAGCTTCCAGCCCAGCGCACCCTTGGCCGCGTCCTTGTAGTCGTCGTAATGCGTGACCATGGCCTTGACGAGGGCATAGACCTCGTCCGCGTCCTTGGAAGCATTCGAGACCAGGATCGGATAGGGGTAGTTGGAAAGCTGCGATGGGTTGGCCTTGTCGATCTCGGAGCCAATCGTCGCGTTGACTTTGTTGTAGACCGGCGCGGCGGCCATCATGCGCTTCCAACCCTCGGTGTCGTCATGCGGGATTTCCGGCCAATGCAGACCGCGCGGCGAGGCGGCGAGCTTCTTCGGGCTCGGCGAGACGGTGCTCGAGAACGCGGCGTCGGACTGACCATTGATGATCGCGTCGAACGAGGCGGCGAAACCGGAAACCTTGACCTTCTCGACGTCATCCCAGGTGAGGCCACCGAAAGCGAGATACGCGGACACGTTCCAGTTTAGGGCCGGACCACCCTGGACCCAGGAAATCCGCTTACCCTTGAGGTCGGCGATGCTCTTGATGTTCGCGTCCTTGGCGGTCGCCAGCGACAAGCCGAACGAGCCGAGATTGGTCATCAGCAAGCGGATCGGCTGAGGGCCCCAATCCTTGTGCGCGAAGATGAACACGCCTTCCTGGCCGAAATACGACGCGATACCGCAGGCGCAATAGTCGGCCTTGTTGTCGCGAAGCGGCGCCATGCGCGAGATATCGTTCTTGCCGGGAATGACACGCATGTTCGTGTCGTAATGCTTCTTCAGCATGTTGCCGATGGCGACGGTTTGGGCATAGCCCGACGAGGTCGTGCCATAGGCCGTCCAGGCGGTCTTCCTGGGCATGTCGGCTTGAGCCGCGCCCGCCGCGACGAAAGCGGCGCCGACGATGCCCGCGACCAGCGTTGATTTCAGTGATTTCATGCAAACCTCCCATTTGCGTAAAGAAAGCCGGTTGTTCCAGCCTTCTGGATTGAGCGGACTTTGCATGATCTAGTCCGGTCATGCAAGTTGGCCGCGGCGGTGCCGCGACACCAGGTTGGCTCTGGTCGACGTCGCGCGCT
This sequence comes from Alphaproteobacteria bacterium, assembly GCA_016780745.1. GTDB lineage: Bacteria > Pseudomonadota > Alphaproteobacteria > Thalassobaculales > Thalassobaculaceae > JADHLJ01. The sequence goes on from JADHLJ010000062.1 coordinate 3,319, forward strand.
AAAAAGCGGTCTTGGACAGCCCCGACCACGGCTCGATCGAGGGCCGACGGCGCGGCGAAGCCGATGGAAAATTTGGAAAAAAACACTGGAGTTTTAGGGCATGATTTCGGCGGATTTGACTGGCAAGAAGGCGCTTGTAACCGGCGCGTCATCGGGTATTGGCCGGGCGGCGGCGACGCTGCTGGCGCGCTGTGGGGCGACGGTGGCGGTCAACCACTTGGCCGATGACGAGCGTGGCGTGGCTGTCGTCGACGCGCTGAACGGCGAGGGCTGTCAGGCGGTTTCCGCGCCGGGTGACGTCTCGAATCCGACCAGCGCCGACGAGATGGTGGCGGGCGCCATCGACCGGCTCGGCGGGTTGGACATCCTGCTCAACAACGCCGGAACCGCGGCGACGGTCGAGCCGGTTCCCTTCGATGATCTCGACGCCATGACCGAGGAGTTCTGGCAGACCATCATGCACACCAACGTGATCGGCCCGTTCCGCTGTTCCCGCGCCGCGGCGCCGGCTCTGCGCCAAACCAACGGCGTGATCGTGAACACCGCCTCGATCGCCGGTCTCAGCAGCAACGGAAGCTCCATCGCCTATGCCAATTCCAAGGCGGCGGTGGTCAGCCAGACCCGCTGCCTCGCCCGCGCGCTCGCCCCGGACATTCGGGTGAACGCGGTGGCGTCGGGCCTGACCCGGACCGCCTGGACCGACCCCTGGTCCGATGACCGCAAGAACACGGCGATGTCGAATTCCCTGCTGCCGCGCATGGTCGAGCCCGAGGATATCGCCAGCGCCATGCTGTTCCTATGTGTCAGCGGCGCGATCACCGGCCAGACCATCGTCGTCGATTGCGGCCGTTTGGCGTAAACCCCTTTCCCGCGACATCTCCCTTTTGAAGGACAAGCCCCATGAAAGCGTATGAAATTCTCGGCGAAGGCGGCATCGACGCCTTGGCGCTAAACGAACGCGAGGACCCGAAGCCGGGGCCGGGCGACGTGCTGGTCCGGGTGCGCGCGTCCTCGATCAACTACCGCGATCTGACGACGGTGATGGATCCGGGACCCCGGGGCATTCCTTATCCCCGTATTCCGAATTCCGACGGCGCGGGCGAGGTGCTGGCGGTGGGTGAGGGAGTGTCGCGCTTCAAGGCCGGCGACAAGGTCTGCGGCACCTTTTTCCAAGGCTGGATCGATGGTCCGATCTCGGCGGCGGATATGGGCCGGGCGCTGGGCGGCACGGCCGAGGGCATGCTGGCCGAGCAGCGGGTGCTGCGCGAGGACGGCCTCGTCGCCATGCCCGAGGGGCTGAGCTTCGAGGAAGCCTCGACCTTGCCCTGCGCGGCGCTGACCGCATGGCACAGTCTGGTCGAGGCCGGCGGCGTGCGGGCGGGCGACACGGTTCTGTTGCTCGGCACCGGAGGGGTGTCGATCGTGGCGCTGCAGCTCTGCCGGATGCTCGGCGCGCGGGCGATCATCACCTCCTCAAGCGATGAGAAACTGGCGCGCGCCAAGGCGCTCGGCGCGTGGCGGACCGTCAACTATCGAGAGACCCCGGAATGGGACGCGGCGGTACTGGATCTGACGGGCGGGATCGGCGTTGATCACACCGTCGAGGTCGGTGGCGCCGGCACCCTGGAGAAGTCGATCACCGCGACCAAGGTCGGCGGCTCCATAGGGTTGATCGGCGTGCTCACGGGCGGCTCGATTAATCCAACCCTGGTGATGCGCAAGTCCATCCGCCTGCAAGGCATCTATGTCGGCAGCCGGCGCATGTTCGAGGATATGAACCGCGCGATAGAGCATCACGCCATGCGCCCGGTGATCGACAAGACCTACCCGCTCGACGACGCGCGGGCGGCCTTTCACGCGATGCGCGAAGCCGGGCATTTCGGCAAATTGGTGATCAGCCTCTAGTGCTTTTACACGGGTGCCGATAACGCCATATCACCGCCACGTTATCGCCCTCTTTTAATTCGATGATCCGATCCCCATATCAGAAGTGTGGGGCGGACAGGCTTGGTATGTCCGGTCGATCGAGTGGAGTAGAACAGATGGCCCAATCATCTGCGACAATGCCGGTTATTAGCGTCGAGGGAAACCTGACGCGCTATCTTCAGGATATTCGTAAGTTTCCGATGCTTACGCCCGACGAGGAATACATGCTCGCTCGGCGCTGGACGGAGCACGCGGATTCGGACGCCGCCCATAAGCTGGTGACCAGTCATCTCCGGTTGGTCGCGAAGATCGCGATGGGTTATCGCGGTTACGGACTTCCGGTGGCCGAGCTGATCTCCGAGGGCAATGTGGGCATGATGCAGGCGGTCAAGCGCTTCGATCCCGAGCGCGGCTTCCGCCTGGCGACCTACGCCATGTGGTGGATCCGCGCGTCGATCCAGGAATACATCCTGCATTCCTGGTCGCTGGTGAAGATCGGCACGACGGCGGCGCAGAAGAAGCTGTTCTTCAACCTGCGCAAGCTCAAGGGCCAGATGAAGGCGATCGAGGATGGCGATTTGTCACCGGAACGGGTGACGGCGATCGCCGAGAGGCTCGACGTGCCCGAGCAGGACGTCATCAACATGAACAGACGGCTGGCGAGCCAGGATCACTCCCTCAACGCGCCGCTGAAAATTGACGGCGAGGGCGAGTGGCAGGACTGGCTTGTCGATGAGGGTCAGAACCAGGAGCAGGTTTTCGCCGATGACGAGGACCTGCAACAACGGCGCCGGTTGCTCACCATGGGAATGGAAGTCCTGAACGACCGGGAGCGGCATATCCTCACGGAGCGGCGCCTGCGCGACGATCCCAAGACCTTGGAAGATTTGAGCCAGGAATTCGATATCAGCCGCGAGCGGGTCCGCCAGATCGAGGTGCGCGCCTTCGAGAAGCTGCAGAAATCGATGAAGAACACGGCGATCCAGGAAAAGCTCTATCAGGAAATTTAGGGGGCCGCGGCGGCTTTCGGGAGGTTTTTCGCGGTGTTCTCGTTCTAGCGCATCGCTGTCCGGTAAAATCTTACCCGTCGTCCCCGCTTGCGCGAGGACGACGGGTTTATAGGACTTTGGCAACGTCAGTGGCTTCAAGTCCGACAATCAACTCGACGCCTGTCTAGAAGGCGGCACAACACCTTTCCGAAAATCACCAAAAATTTCCCGGACACCCGTGCGCCTACGCGGGGACGACGGTAAGAATTTTCCGGACAGCAGTGAACCTACACGGGGACAACGGCGGCAGGTTCGCCGGCCGCGAGCGTGACACGATTGGAACCCGGGGATGTGGAGGCTAGCCACGAATCGGCGGTCGACCTAACCGTCACCCGCACCCTATTTCGGTTCAGCCTTCTCGTCATCCTCGCTTCCGGAAACCCCGGGCCCCCACTCTTCGACCAGTTCCGTCTGGCGGTGCTTCAAGCGTTCGATCCGTTGCTCGATCCGCGCGGCCATGAACATGGCGACGATATTCGGCGCGACGAAATAGATCGCCCAGCCGATCCCCGCGGATCCGAGCATCATCAGCCAACCCAAGGGATCGCCGAGAATGGTGAAGGCCATGTCGAAGGAATGATCCTCGGTCCAGAGCGTGGCCAGAAACGGGATCACGCCGACGAAGTTCATGGCACCGACACAGAGCGTGGTGTATTTCTCCCGCCGCCGATCAATCAGGAACGCCGCGAAGGTCGGCAACATGCCGACGCAAAGAATGAGTACCGTCGGCAAGGTGAAGACGAGCAAACCGGCGACGACCAATAATATGATCGCCTTGGTCGAGGCCGCGCTCGCGGATCTCGCTGCCATTGCCGTTACCCGTCCATTGTCAGATTGGCGGTGAGAGTGCCCATGCTTTTAGCAGAAACCCCTAGCGTCGATGCAAGTTCATATCATGTAGAATATGATCGCCGTGGTGGCGCCGATACTGCCGAGCACGCCGGAGATGACGGCGGCGACCTGCTCGCCAAGCTCGCTCGCCAGGTTTTCCCGGTTTTCCAGGCTGAGCGTCATTTGCTGCATCTGCGCCGAACACTGGGCGTGTTCCTGCTGGGCGCGAACATAGCCTTGCTCATCGCGTTGGATCGCCTTGGCGTCGTCGAAAATCTTAAGAAGCTCGGCGAGAAACCCGGTTTCCGCGGCACGGCCGACGGCGGTTTCGATTTGCTGACGCATTTTCAGATTGTGGTAGGAGTTGACCGCCGGCTTGGTCAGGGCCTGGAACCAGGCGCATAGGCCTGGAGCGGCGCCGCTCCGATAGACCGATTGTACCCGGGACAGAATTCTCAACACCTTGATGGCGTCTCCGGCGGGGCGTTCATCAAGCGCCGACAAGGGGCGCAGGATTCGGTCGTCGATTTGCTCCGACCGCGCGGCCAGGAAGGCCGCGACATGCCGGTCCATGGGGATCGGCGGCAATTCGTTGCCCTGGGCGACCGCTTCAAGCGCGGGCACCAGCTCTTCCGGGCGGGTGATGTACAAATGATCGATCATCCCGCTCATGCAGTGGCCATAGGGGTTGAGCTCGTAAAGGCAGCGCTCTATGCCGAATCCAGGGCCGGGTTGATTGAGCAAACCCGGTAGTTTCTCCAAAACCGAATAGACTTGAAGAACCTCGCTCTTGGTCCGGGATTGCAGAGCCATCCACTGCTGCAGGAAACGCCCGTTGATGAAGGCGGTGATGGTCTCGCGGATATGATCCTTGGTGAAGCCGATGGCCAAGGTCGGCCCGATACCGTCGATATGGGTGCTAAACCCCTGGTGGCGCAGCGGCGCGGGCGGGTCGAGCGCCATGCAGATCCGGGTGACAAGTCGGGCGTCGTCGGCCTTTGGCGAGGCCTGAAGGGCTTGGGCATTGCCGACCACCCGGTTGAGGTTCTCGACCACGTTTTCGTCGTTCAGGCTGCGCCGTATCCAGTTGTCGAAGTCATGTCCGCGCGCGACGTCGCCGCCCAGATTCCAGTTCCGGCCGAGGCCATGCGCCGCCGACCTGACATTCTCGTGGTCCATCCCGCCGATGGTCAGGGGACGCGCGGCCTTCGGCGGCAGTTTGACCTGTTTCGGAGTCAGGCGCCTCCCGCCGAGCCAAAGCTGCACGTCGCGGACGGACCAGCGCTCGCGCGTGTCATCCGCCAACAGACCGCGCAGCAACTCCATCATGTTCATCTGAATGCGATGCACCCCGACGATATTCGCGTAGGAGCCAAGGTTGATGCGGTCGAAAATGTATTGGTGCGGATCGGTGATATTGGCGACCGGGTTTCGTCCGATCAGAAGGCTGAGCAGGGTTACACCGAGGGCGAAAAGATCGTCCGCGATCGACCCTTCGCCGCGTCCGGTTTCGTCGGCCATGGCGCATTCCAGCGCCTCGAAAGGAAGCGGCTGATTGAGGCCGGGCGGCGCGGAGACACATTCGCCGAACATGATCAGACGCTCGCTGGCATCGCTGTAGTAAAGATTGTTTGGCCGAATATTGCGATGGGTGATCCCGCGCGCCGACAGCTCTCGCAACGTGTTCACCGCGGGAGTAAGAAAGCCCTTGATCAGCTGATCATCGCTAAGCGGTTGGATCACCGAGGACATGTTGTCGAACACCCGCCCGCCACCGGGAAGATCGAAGATAAGGACGGGTTGGCGACGGTTCTGGGTGGACCAGTTGACCACGCCCGCATTGATGAATTTTAGTAGGCCGACGCCGGAAAACCCGCGCAGGGCCTCCATGGTTTCGGAACGAATGGGGGTCCGGGGGTCGCAGACCAATGCCAGGAGGTCGCCATATTCGGCGGTTCGTCCCGTGCATTGAAAGGCCTTCGCGGTTGGAGAATCGAATTGCGGCAACGGCGCCGCGTCATCAATCTCGAACCGGTCCTTCAGAACCACCTTGGCCATGACCTAGCCTCCCAGTCGCCGCGGGCATCCTCCAAACAAGACACCCCTAGCGAGGCATATCCCAAGCGAGTGTATCGCAAATCGACGGCTCTGTGGATTGCCGTTGCTGGCCCTCGCGCTCGTTTATCGTCCTTAGTCCAGGAACGGGTTCTTGACCAGGATCGTGTCCTCGCGTTCCGGGCTGGTGGAGAGCATCGACACCGGGGCGTCGATCAACTCCTCGATCAGGCGGATGTATTTTACCGCGTTGCCCGGCAGGTCGGCCCAGGATCGCGCGCCCCGGGTGCTTCCGGTCCAGCCCTCCAGGGTCCGATAGATCGGTCGAACCGAGGCTTGGGCCCGCCCGCCGCTCGGGAAGTAATCGATCCGCTTGCCGTCCAACTCGTAGCCGTCACAGACCTTCAGTTCCGTGAAACCGTCGAGCACGTCCAGCTTGGTAAGCGCGATACCGGTAATGCCCGCGGTCTTGATCGCCTGGCGAACCATGACCGCGTCGAACCAGCCGCAACGGCGCTTGCGTCCGGTGACGGTACCAAATTCGTGCCCTCGCTCACCCAATTGCTGACCGATCTCGTCGGTCAATTCGCTCGGAAACGGGCCACTTCCGACACGAGTGGTATAGGCCTTGGTGATTCCTAGGACATAGCCGATGGTGGTCGGACCGGTCCCGGATCCCGTGGCGGCCTGGCCGGCGACGGTGTTGGACGAGGTGACATACGGATAGGTGCCGTGATCCACGTCGAGCATGATCCCCTGGGCGCCCTCGAACAGGATGCGCCGGTCGCGCCGACGCAGCTCCTCCAGATGCCGCCAGACCGGCGCCGCGAAAGGCAGGATGCGCGGCGCGATCTCGGTCAGATCCGCGAAAGCCTCGTCGACGGAGGCCTCGGGCTCTCCGGCGGCCTTGAGGTAGATATTGTGATGCGCGTAGAGCTCCTCGAGCTTGCGACGAAGATCATCCGCGTCATCGAGATCGGAAACCCGAACGGCGCGGCGCGCGACCTTGTCCTCGTAGGCGGGACCGATCCCGCGCCCGGTGGTGCCGATCTTACGCTCGCCGCGCAGGGCCTCGCGGGCCTTGTCGATCTGTCTGTGGACCGCGAGAATCAGGGTGGCGTTGTCGGCCAGTAGCAGCGACTCGGGCGAGACCGCGACGCCGAGCTCCTGGACGGTTTCGATCTCCGACAACAGCGCCCAGGGATCGACCACCACGCCGGCGCCGATGACCGAGAGTTTCTCGGGCCGCACGACGCCCGAGGGGAGCAGGCTGAGTTTGTAGGTCTTGTTGCCGACAACCAGGGTATGCCCCGCGTTATGCCCACCCTGAAAGCGCACTACCACGTCGGCCTGCTCGGACAGCCAATCGACGATCTTTCCCTTGCCTTCGTCACCCCATTGGGCGCCGACTACGGCGACATTTCGCATGATCTTTGGTTCCTGGTTAGGATTGTTGGGAGGGTGTGTCGGTTTCGAGCGACACCGGCGCGTTGTCCCGAAGGACATGGGTACATCCCAGTCGCCTGGCATCCGCGTCGGCGGTGGTCGCCGGGTCGAGACCGGCGATGGTGATCCACCCCTGATCCCGCAGGTCGGCGGCGACGGATCGCGGCGTTCCGCTGGGCAGGAATAGCCGTTTCCGGGATGATGGCTCCGCGATGGCGCGGATCACTGTTTCCATATACAGCGTCAAGCCGCAGGAGCCTTCGCTGTCCAGGCCGTCGACCTGATAGCGCCCACCCCGGCCAAGCTCTCCGCGCACGCCGCGCGAGAAAAGACTGAAGCCAAGGCCGGTGTAGTACTCGAACCCGCGATTCTCCACTGGATCGATGGTAACCGCCAGGCTTGGCTCTTCGGCCGCGACTCGAGAGGCGACCGCGATTAGTCGGTCGACGATATCCTGCACGGGCGCCGGCAACGTCAATCCGGCCAAAAGCCGAGCGCCGTCTTCGTGTTCGCCGGCGGCGGCCATCAACTCGGTGAGGATGCCGGCGGCTGGTCCGCCATGGCGCTCGACGCCGGCGGTATCCTTGCGGTCGATCGCCGTTCTAAGCCTTTCGGCGTTGTTTCCGTCCAGGTCGTATGACTTGAGAAGCTCCGGCACCAGCCGCGGCGCGGTGATGTCGACCGACATCCGGGGCGTGCCGACGGCGCGCAAGGCATCAAGCGCCAGCAGGATCACCTCGGCGTCCGCGTCGATCGTATCGGCCCCGACCAGCTCCGCGCCGACCTGAACCAATTCCCGCTCGGGGTTCAACTGGCCGGGCGTTACGCGAAGAACCTCGCCCGAATAGCAGAGCCGAAGCGGACGCGGGACATGGCCGAGCCGGGTGGCGGCGATCCGGGCCACTTGAACCGTGACATCGGCGCGAACCCCCATCATGCGGCGTGATATCGGGTCCATCAGCCGGAACGTGCTTTCGGTCATCGCCGCGCCGGGGCCCGAGAACAAGGAATCCTCGAACTCGACAAGCGGTGGTTTGATGCGCTCATAGCCGTGCGTTTCGAAGCAACGGACCAGGGATTCGATGGTCGCGGCCTCATGGGCGGCGTCCGGTGGAAGGACGTCGCGCAGGCCTGCTGGGAGCAACGCGCGGCGCGTCAGCTCGGAATCAGTGTTTGGCGGGGACACGAGGGGCTCCGTCGGTTCTCGATCCGTGCGGGAGTGCGGCTTTTCCTAAAGGATTTTTGGCGCGCTCGCAACCGCGCCCGCGAGAGAGCCGGCAAGAAAGATCAAGGAATCTTGTCGCGGGTTTGGTTAGCCAGCGGAATCCGGCCGGCGATAGCGCTCCATTACGGCCGAGATCATGTTGGCTCTGCGGTTGTACTGGTGAACGACGGCGGGGATTCGCCCGTCCGCGAGGGTAATGGTTCCGTCGGACGTGACACCTATTGAATCCTCCGGCATGTGCTGGACCGTCGCGACCGGCCAACCGTTGGAAATCAAGCTCCCGCCGGGAACCATGCCGTGATAAATCAATATGTTATGGATCGCCTGGTCTAGGCCGATCTTGGGGGCGATGGGAACGGTTCCCGCGAGCACGCAGAACTGCGCCAGATATTCCCGCAACTTGGCGCAACGGCCGGCTATCGTTCCACAACATGATATCGTTCGGTCCGTCAGCGTCGCCAACATCGCGTGGCCAAAATTGACCAACATCCATTCTCGATTCCAAGGGCAGGCGCCAATGGTCATCGATGTGTCCTCGAGAAAGGCCGCCCACTCTCCGTCAACGGAGAAAGCGAAAGGATCGCCCTGAAACACCACGTCGCCGACATCGACCAGATACACCCAGGTATCGTCTGGCACGCCGTCTAGAAATTCGGCGGCTAGCTTCCACCTGAAAGTGGCGAAATCCACGGGCGGCGAGGCGACATGGGTCCAGGCGATGGCATGTTGATCGAAAAGCTCGGTCACATCGTCCGCGCCATCGGTGAAGAGATGGACCGGGCCTTGATAGTGCCTCCGGAGCGACGCAACAAAGGGCATCAACTGATCGGGTGAATACCCTCCGGCCATGCCAACGATCAGCGTTTGGTCCGGCGCCGGCGCTGGACTGGACAAGACGGGTTCGCGCGGCGGCGACGGTCTCAGCATCGTCGTCATCTCCGGGCCGCATCGCAGCACCCGGCCCAGGACCTGGCGCGCGCGTTCGTCGCCCGGCTCCTTGGCGAGCAAGGCCCCGAGCTTGCCCAAGGCATCATTCTCCCGCCCGATCAGGGCAAGGGCGAGACAGTGGGAAATCTGGTACCCCGCTACCTCGGGATAGTGCTGGACGGCTCTTTTCAACAACGACTCCGCGTTTTGATAGCGGGTGTTGTCAATCTCCATCAAACCGAGCAGATGCAGCGCGTCGCCATTGTTTGGGTCGGCTTGGAGTACCTGTTTGTAGATTTTTTCGGCGATATCCGAACGACCGCCGTTTTGTTCCCGGGCGGCCAATTGGACGGCATCCGAGATTCCCAAGGTCATTGGCTTGTTGGCTGTCATTTGTCCCGGATAGTCCCTGCCGCCGTCGGTGTCAATTGATAGGACCGTGCCGCCGTCGGGCGTGGTTCCGGCGCGCTGATTTTGATCATGTCCCGGGTCTCTGTCGATGATCCATGGAGAAAACGAGTGCGCCGTTGGAAAAGCCGGGGTCCGGCTTTATCTTGGACGGGTTGATGCCGGGGGATGGGAAGCATGACCAATTGTGTACACGACCACTCACGCTGGGGCGCCGGTGACGAGATCGGGGCCGCGGGCCATCTCTTGAACCAGCGGACCACGCTTGCGGCGCTCTCCAAGGTGCGGGAAGGTCGGATCATCGATCTCTCGCACGTGATCGAGATGGGCGCGCCCTATATCAACCCCGTGCAGACGCCCTACATGATCCATTCCTCGGTGACCGCCAGGAACAACCGCAAGACCCGGGCGGCCCTGGGCGCGACCAACGAGGTCGGCTCCAATCTCGAGCGGATCGAGATGACCACCCATGTCGGCACTCATATCGACGCGCTCGGGCATTTCTCCAAGGGCGACTATCTCTATGGCGAGCACAGCCTGGAGGAGGCGGTCGGCGATTGGGGACTACTCAATCTCGGGGTTGAGAATATCCCGCCGATCGTAACCCGCGGGATTTGTCTGGATGTTTCCGGCCTCGACGGCGGCGCGCATCTCGAAGCCGGCCGGCCCGTCGGCGTTGATGACGTCAAGCGCGCTTTCGACGCCGCCGGCACCGCGCCCGAAAGCGGGGACGTCGTCTGTATCAATACCGGTTGGGGCCCGTATTTCATGAAGGACAACGCAAAATACCTGTCCGGAGAGCCGGGCCTCGACGCCGAGGCCGCGCGCTGGTTGACCGCGCAAGACGTGGTGGCGATCGGCGCCGACAACATGGCTGTCGAGGTGTTGCCCGGCACCAAGCATCCGGAAATCATGATGCCGGTGCACCAGCATTGCCTCGCCGAGGCGGGGGTGCATCTGATCGAAAACATGCTGATGGACGAGGTGATCGCGGCGGGCATCACCGAGTTCTGCCTGGTGATGCTTCCCGTCAAGCTGAAGGGCGCGACGGGATGCCCGGTACGTCCGGTGGCGATGGTATAGAGGGCGAGTCTCCGCCGTCTCTATAATCCGTCGTCCTCGCTTCCGCGCACTCCTGTCCGGGCCCCCCCGCCGTCGTCCTCGCGAAAGCGGGGACCTCGAAGAGGCGGCGAAAATTGGCATTTTTTCAACGTTTAAAAGGTCCCCGCATGCGCGAGGACGACGGGGAAAAATTTATCGGACAGCGGCGGGGCCGCGCTGGAGGACGATACCGAAAAACGGCTACCGCGAGACCGCGACGGCCTTGCCGTTGGCCAGCCGGACAATGATCTCCCAGGGCTCGGCTTTCCATTGCCGCTGTTTCATCGGCGGGATCATCTCCGAGCCGAGATCGATCCGGTCGATTTCCTCGGCCACACCGCCCTTCAAGGTGATGAAGCGCAGCACCGAGCGGCTTTGATTCGGCACCGCGATGTCGGGGATGCCGTCGTCGTTCCAATCAATGACCGTGTGCAGCCGCAAGTCCGGCGAGCCGATGGCGTGGTTGGACACGTCCCGCATCAGCGCCTTGGGGGCCAGTTTGTCGCCGTCACGCTCATAGATGGTCAGCACGCCGCCGATATGCGGAGTGACCACCGCGACGATCTCCTTGTCGCCATCGCCGTCGAAATCCTCGATGCCCACCGGGTTCAACCAGCGGTTCGGCGTGCCGATGGCCGGCGACTGCATCCAATAGGATTGGATCGACCCGTCCTCGGCCTCGCGATAGCCGATCACCGAGACCGACGCGCCGGCGTTGAGATACGAGCGGATGGCGACGATATCGAGGATGCCGTCGCCGTCGAAATCGACGATCCGGGGTTGGATATCCTCGAACACCGAGTCTTTCGGCGCGTTGATCATGAAGGCCGAGGGCGCGCCGGCGCTGGGCGGCTGGATGATGACGCCGCCAGCCTCGATCCGGTCTCCCAATACGCCATGGGGATAACGATCCGTTGGGGCGGCGAACCAAGCCTTCAGGACCCCGACCTCGAAGAACTTGCCGGCCACATGATCGGCGCGGCCATGCGGGATGCCATTGGTGAGCATCGTGCCCTCCGCCAGCTTGATGGCGGGAAAATCAATTATTTCCCTGACCTTTGGCTCGCCATGGACGGTCGAGGCGAAGGAAAGCG
>JADHLJ010000063.1 GCA_016780745.1 Alphaproteobacteria bacterium
AGGCGCAAAGGCGGCATATTGGCTTCACCCTCTGGGTTCCGCATTGGACCCGCCCTCCGACCAACTCAACATACTGATATTTATACCACAATCGCGCAGCGCTGGCGCTAAATGAACGGTCCACCTGGGAAATCCGGGTTGGGAACGCGTATTACGGAAACCCGTCTTCGATGGCTCATTTCCCTCATTGGGCAACCGATCTCGAAATTAGCCCGCGCCAAATTATTGAAAAGCCATTCGAGGATCGACCGCACGATATCCTTTTCGTGGGCTCCATCGATCTCGGCCAAAAAACGATGGCGGAACGATTTATCGAGGAATCGCCCGAAACGATACGGAGATACGCCAAAAATCTTCTGGACGTGGTGATGGAAGCCCCAGCGGGACCGCTGACGAAACACGCGCTGGAGATTCAAGGTGGCGTGGGTCGGGAGTTCGCGGTGAGCGACCCGGTTGCTTTTTGTCGCGTTCAAGCCGCCGCTGATATCATCATCCGGGCGAGGCGTCGTACTGATCTCTTGCGGGCCTTACATGGGCTGCGCGTGGCCGTCGTGAGTCGTTCGTTTTCGGCTTTCGAGGAGATACTGGGCGATAAGCTTATCAAGATCGAGCCCGGCGATTTCGCGACCGGATTGCGCGCGATGGAGAATGCGAAAGTCGTTTTAAACACGCTCCCCAACTACGGAGGCGGTGTGACCGAGCGTTTCTTTAATGCACAATTGCGCGGCGCCGCCGTGTTGTCCGAGAGCAACGGCTTTTTGCGGAGGGCGTTTCGAGAAAATGAGAATGTCTTCCTTTACGATCCGCGTACCGACCTGCCGGATCTCGCGGATCGATTGCGCGCCATATTGTCGGATCCGTACACCGAGGAACTGGCTATGGCGGGATGCCAAGTGACCCGGCATAATCACTTGGCGCGTCACAGGGTCGAGAAATTGCTGGAGCTTCATCCCATTCAATGACGAGATTATAACCGTGAGTGACCTTCCCACGAAACTAAACGTAGGGTGCGGGAACGATATTCGGCCTGGCTGGTTGAACATCGATGCCGCGGATGGCGCGGGAATCGACCTCCGGGTGGATCTTGCGGATTGCCGTGCCTCGCCCCTTCCTTTACCCGACGATCACTTCGAGGAACTGGCAATGATCCATGTGTTGGAGCACATTGGTGACCCGCTAGCGTTGTTTGAGGAACTTCATCGAATCTCTTTGCCCGATGCGATTCTGCACGTCAGGGTTCCTTTCGCTGGGCATGATGACGCTTGGGTCGATCCAACGCATGTTCGGGCTTATATACCCCAATCTTTCCAGTATTTCGGACAACCAAAATACTACAATTTTGACTATGGCTACGCTGGAGATTGGGACGTGGCGACGTGCGCATTGATCGTGCCTCGGGCCGCCGCCGAGTTCTTCGGCGAGGATAAGCTCCGACAGGCCTTGCATTTCTATCGGAATGTCGCGAAGGAAGTGGACATCACCCTCGTTGCCAAAAAGCCCATCCGCGAAAGATCACACGCGAACTTACGGCCTGTTAACTTCGACATTGTTGTCCAATGACCCAGGTCAGCCAGAGGCCGACCCTTCGCGAGATTTATGAGAATCATCGCGGTCGGCAAGCAATGAAATGGGACCATTACCTCGATATCTATCAGCGCTACCTCGAGCCTTACCGCGGCACGGGCGCTCATATTCTGGAGATTGGGGTGTTCAAGGGCGGGTCGCTTCAGATTTGGCGGGAATATTTCGGCGACGACGCCCGCTTGACCGCGATTGACAATGACCCGGAAACTCAAAAAGTCGTCGATGAGGACATGATGCTGTTCATAGGCGGGCAGGGCGATCCGGAGTTTCTCGCCACGGTTCGTGATACCGTTCCATCATTCGACATTGTTATCGATGACGGCAGCCATGTTTCCAGCGATCAAATCGCCAGCTTCGAATGTTTGTTTCCCCATCTGAACGAACGGGGGCTCTATATCGTCGAGGATGTCCACGCGGGCTATTGGCCCACGCACACCTCCCCCGGTAGCCCGACCTTTATCGATTTTGCCAGCGACTTGGTGAACTCTCAGCATTCCTGGTACCAGCATGAGGTTGGTATCCGCTCGTTCGCCGAGCCACCGTCGAGGCGCGCGAAGGCGCGTCCGTCGACGGAGTTCGCGCGCCAGGTCGAGGCGCTACATTTTCATGACAGCATTTTGATAATCGAAAAGTGCCCGCATCCCGCGCCTTGGGTTCGAATGTTTGGCGCTCCATGATCAGCGCCGGGCCGCTCCTACAACGACCTCGCGCGATCCCTTAGCGTGAACTTCTGCACCTTGCCCGTTGATGTCTTCGGCAGATCGCCGAAGACTACCGTCTTTGGCGCCTTGAAATGCGCCATGTTGTCCCGGCAATAGGCGATCAGGCCGGCCGCGTCGACCGTCGCGCCGGCTTTCAAGGTCACGAAAGCGCAAGGGGTCTCGCCCCATTTGTCGTCCGGGCGGGCGACCACGGCGGCTTCCATTACGTCGGGATGGCGGAACAGGATACCCTCGACCTCGATGGTGCTGATATTCTCGCCGCCGGAGATGATGATGTCCTTGGAACGGTCCTTGAGTTCGATATAGCCCGAGGGGTGCATCACGCCGAGATCACCGGTGTGGAACCAACCACCCTTGAAGGATTCCTCGGTCGCGGTGGGGTTCTTCAGGTAACCCTTCATCACCACGTTGCCGCGCATCATGACCTCGCCCATGGTCTCGCCGTCGCTCGGTACCGGCTCCAGGGTGTCGGGATCGGCGACCATCAGGCCTTCGAGCACTGGATAGCGCACGCCCTGGCGGGATTTGAGATCGGCTTGCTCGCCAATCGAAAGATCATTCCACTCGTCATGCCACTCACAGACGGTGACCGGACCGTAGACCTCGGTCAGGCCATAGACATGGGTGATCGCCACACCCTTGGCCTCCATGCCTTCGATCACGGCGGCGGGCGGCGCGGCGCCGGCGGTCATCATCGCCAGCGGATGATCCCAGTCGCGGCTGGCCTCGGCGGGGGCGTTCAGGAGCATGTTCATGACCACCGGCGCGCCACACATGTGGCTGACCTTATGATCGGCGATGGCGTCGTTGATCGGTCCCGCCTCGACCCGGCGCAGACAGACATGGGTGCCGCCGAGCATGGTGATGGTCCAGGGAAAGCACCAGCCGTTGCAGTGGAACATCGGCAGGGTCCAGAGATAGATCGGGTGTTTCTTCATGCCCCAGACCGTGCTGTTGCCGATCGCGTTCAGATAGGCGCCGCGATGGTGATAGACCACGCCCTTGGGGTTGCCGGTGGTCCCGGATGTGTAATTGAGCGCGAGAGAGTCCCATTCGGACTCCGGCAAGACCGCTTCGAAGGCGGGGTCGCCGCCGGCGAGAAAATCCTCGTATTCGACCGTGCCCAGGCGTTCTCCACCCTCGATGGTCGGGTCGGCATAGTCGATGACCAGGATTTCGCGGCCAATCTCGGCGAGTGCCTGTTTGATGACCGGCGCGAACTCGGTATCGGTGATCAGCGCCTTGGCCTCGCCGTGGTTCAGGATGAAGGCGATGGTCCCGGCGTCGAGGCGGATGTTCAACGCGTTCAGCACGGCGCCGGTCATCGGCACTCCGAAGGTTGCCTCGAAGGACGGCGGCACGTTGGGCGCCATCACGGTCACCGTGTCGCCCTTCCCGATGCCGTGTTGGGCAAGTGCCGAGGCGAGACGGTGGCACCGCTCCCGGGTTTCGGCCCAGGTGAAGCGCTGGTTTCCGTGAATGACCGAGGTTCGGCTCGGAAACACCGCCGCCGTGCGGGCCAGGAAGGACAGCGGCGTCAGCGGCACGTAGTTGGCCGGGTTCTTGTCCAGATCGGTCTCGAAGGGATGACCACTCATCGATTATTCCCCGCCCATCAGTGATATGGAGCCGATCGCATGGCCCGGATGAAGTGTTGTTTGGAAAATTACCGGGGAGCGGCGGGCGGCGCAATATCGCCGGCGCGCGCCGATCAGGGCTTGGGCACGAAGATGCCGCCGCTCATCGCCTGGGGCGCGCCGGTGGTGCCGGGATAGCTGATCGCAAGGCCTAGTCTGGAGCGCGCCGCGAGAAAACCGAAGGCCTGTGCCTCCACCGCGTCGCCAGACCAGCCGACATCCTCGCCACTGGTGACACCGCCTTCCAGTCGTGAGCGCAAGCCGTCCATGATCGCCTTGTTGTGTCGTCCGCCGCCGACCACGATCCACTGCATCGGCGGAAGCGGCAGATGATTGACCGATTGGGCGATGGATTCGACGGTGAAGGCGGTCAGCAAGGCGGCCCCATCCGCCGGTGACTGGCCCTTCAGCGCCTCACTCGTGAAACCGACGAAGTCGTCGCGGTCGAGGGACTTGGGTGGTTTTTGCTTGAAGTAGGGATGGGTCAACAGCTTGGCCAGCTTGACCGGAGAGGCCCGCCCACTTGCCGCCAGCACACCATCGCGGTCGAAAGCCTCCCCGGTGTGCTCTCTGATCCAGTCATCGAGCAGGGCGTTGCCCGGACCGGTATCGAAGCCGAGCAGGTCCTCGTCGCCGCCGCCGATCCAGGTGAGGTTCGCGACACCACCGATATTGAGAACCGCCAGCGGCCGCATCATCCGCCCGACAAGCGCCCGATGAAACACCGGTGCCAGGGGCGCTCCCTGGCCACCCGCGGCGACATCGGCGGCGCGCAGGTCAAAGACCACGTCGATGCCGGTTTCCTTGGCCAGTTTCGCGCCGTCGCCGATCTGCCAGGTGTTGCCGTCTTCGGGATTGTGCAGGATCGTGTGGCCGTGAAAGCCGATGACGTCGATTTCCTTGGCGTTCATCCCGGCGGACCGCAGCAGCACCGTGACCGCGCGGGCGTGATAGCGGGTGAGCTCTTCCTCGACCGCGCCGATATCGCCTTTACCGGCGATAAGATCGCGCAGTTTCTCGCGAAACGCGGATTCGTAAGGCATCGTGAGATGCGGGCCGAGATCCAGCACGCTCTCGCCGTCGGTGGTGATTACGGCGGCGTCGACCCCATCCATCGAGGTGCCGCTCATCAATCCGATCGCTGTCCAAGTCTTGGTCGCCATGCCGCCTGATTAGAGAGCGGGACTCGCCCCGTCAACTCGACGCCCGATATTTGCCGGGCCGTTTGGCGCGAGGCTGTTGAGACCGGAGGGGCGTCGTGCTACATCCGCCACCCGAATTCCCGGTAAAACGCGAGGCACAAGGCCATGTCCAGCTTCTCCTCGTCGTTCATGAAAACCATGAACGACCGCGGCTTCATCCACCAGGTTACGGATGCCGCCGAACTCGACGGAACCATGAACAAGAAGGCCATCACCGCGTATATCGGCTTCGACTGCACCGCCGACAGCCTGCATGTCGGTAGTCTCGTGCAGATCATGATGCTCCGGCACCTGCAGAAATCGGGTCACAAGCCGATCGTGCTAATGGGCGGCGGTACCACCAAGGTCGGCGATCCGTCCGGCAAGGACGACATGCGTCAATTGCTGAGCGACGAGGATATCGAGCGCAACAAGAACGGCATTCGCCAGATCTTCGAGAAGTATCTCACGTTTGGGGATGGGCCGAGCGACGCGGTCATGTGTGACAACGACGAGTGGTTGTCGGGGCTGCAATACATCCCGTTTCTTCGAAAGTACGGTCGGCATTTCTCGGTCAATCGGATGCTGTCCTTCGATAGCGTCAAGCTTCGGCTTGAGCGCGAGCAGCCGCTGTCGTTCCTGGAATTCAACTACATGATTCTCCAGGCTTACGATTTTCTGGAGTTGCGTCGCCGCTACGGCTGCGCGCTGCAGATGGGTGGTTCGGACCAGTGGGGCAATATCGTCAATGGTGTCGAGTTGGCGCGCCGTGTCGATCAGCAAACCATCTACGGTCTGACCACGCCGCTGGTCACGACCGCCTCGGGCGCCAAAATGGGCAAGACGGCCCAGGGCGCGATCTGGCTCAATGCCGACCGCTTGAGCGCCTACGACTTCTGGCAGTTCTGGCGCAACACCGATGATGGTGATGTCGGCAAGTTCCTGCGGCTGTTCACCGAGTTGCCGCTGGAGGAGATCCAGCGTTTGGAGAGCCTGGAAGGCAGCGCGCTAAACGACGCCAAGAAGATCCTGGCGGATGAGGCAACCAAGCTGTGCCACGGCGAGGCGGCGGCGTTGGAAGCGGCGGAGACCGCGCGCAAGACCTTCGAGGAAGGCGCGATTGGCGAGGCCTTGCCAAGCGTCGATGTGGCCCGCGCCGAACTCGATGACGGATTGTGGGTTGTCGAGGCCTTGCGCACCGCTGGTCTCGTCGCCTCGAACGGCGAGGCTCGCCGCTTGATCAAGAACAGCGGTGCCCGGGTCAATGACGCGGTGGTGAGCGATGCCGATCTGCGCCTCGGCGCAGGCGATATCGGCGCCGACGGCGTGATCAAACTGTCCTCGGGGCGAAAGCGGCACGCGTTGTTACGGGCGGTCTGACGCTTGAACTGGAGAACGCGGACTAGCGGCCGGGGCCTTCATTGGTACCGGCCGCGTCCGGCGTCTGAACCGCCGGGGCGTTGGTGGCCTTGACGAGCGCGCGCAGGAAGCCTGGTGTGAAGGCGGTTAGCGGATTGACCGTCACGACCGGGCGATCGAGCCTGCCGCCCACAAGATACTCCGCCGCCAGAAGGCCTTCCTTCTCCCCGCCGGTAATGATCTTGCCGAGGATTGGGATCTGGTCGATCAGTCGGCTAAGCCCGTAGGCCGGGACGATCATGCCGTTAATGGCGACGGTGTCGGCGATCCGGTCGATCTCGCCGCCCGCGGAGATGCCGAGCGAGGCCCCGTAGGCCAGCGCGTCTTGGATCACGGCCTTTTGCTCGGTGACCTCGATCCGGGCATTGAGTTGCTCGAAGCGAATGCCGTTGCCTTGGAGAATATCGACCAGACCGGGCAGGAAGGCGGCGTTCAGGAGTTGCGCCAAGACCGGTGCTCGCACGAAGCCGAATTCTCGAACCGAGAGGTCGATCAAGGTCTTCTCGTTCGCGCCTCGCCCTGTTGTCGTTCCATGAATGCTGAGCTGGCCATCCTGAATTGAGTCCAACATATCGAAACCGCGCAAGACCTGGCCCGCGTCCTCGGCCCGGATATGAAACCGCCGAATGTCCTGGTGGCCGGAATAGCCGACGCTGATGGGCTCGTCGCCAATCCGCCCGTTGAGTTGGATGTCTCGAGACCCGACGCCGTCGTCGCGGAACGTCATCGCGGCGGCGGTGATTGGCGGCAGGGCGCCGACTTGGACTTCGTCGAAGCGCGCGTTAACGCTGAAGGGGCGTCCTTCGGGCGTATCGTTCGTCTCTTCGTCATCAAGGAAGCGTTGGATGTCGAGACGGTCACCGGAAACGACAATATCGATCCGACCGTTCTCCGCGACATTCATATTGCCGTTCATCGTGCTGTCGCCAAGCACGAAGCTGTCGAACCGAGCGCTTTGAAACGCGCCGGATGTCGGATCGAACCGGGCGGTCAAATCGACCCCGAGATCGGCGGCTAGAAGATTGGCGGATCGCAAGTGCAGGAGTTTGCCGTCTTGCGTGTCCACGGCGAACCGAAAACGCCCCGCCGCCTTGGCTGGTTTTTCCCATTTGAGGACGGGTATCGCGAATCGCGCGTCCCGAAGATCAACGACAGCCGTCAGTTCTCCCTTGCCGCCGGCCAAGTCCACCGCTTCGACATCCAGGCCAACGGGCCCTTCCAGGGAAATGAACTCGGGTAGTTCAACCGTTTCAATGACACCGCTGTCCAAGGTGCCAATCAAACGCTTGCGAGCGCGAATACGGGCGTTTGGCGTGAAGACCTCGTCCAAGGTCACGGCAACGGGAGAGCCAGCGATCGTTCCCACGCCATCAATCCGCAGACTGTCACGGTTAAGTTCGAGGGTTAGTTTGCCGTCAGCTAATGCTTCACCGAAGGCGATATCGGGGATACCGACGCCTTCAAGATTTGCCGACGCCGCGAAGTCGACCTGACTCAACTGGAGGTCGTTCAGCAAGGGAAACGCGAAACGCAGGCGCGTTCCGGCCAGCCCGACGATCTGTTTTGTATCCAGTTTGATGTGACGGCCAAGGTCGAGGGCCTCATGATTGAGAATGCGCAAAGCGGATTGGACGGGCCCTCGGACGACGGTATCGATCTCCGCCATTTGCTCGTTCGTGTCGAGTTTCGAGAAATGAACCGTGGATGTCTCGATGAGCAGGTCGTTCAAGCGAGCGGCGTCGACGGTGATGTCAAACCGCGTGGTATCAAATTCCGCGCGGCCCGAAATCCCGGTAGCCGGCGGCAACGGGCGAAAATAGTATCCGGTGACATCCTTGAAATCGATTCCGCCTCCAAGGCGTTTGACCGAAACCGGCTCTGGCGCAATCGGGTCGAATTGAAGTTCGAGATCAAGCGTGGCTTCCGGAACAGTGCCGCCCTCAAGATTGGCTTCCATCCACCGCCGTGCGTCGACACCGAGATCTGGCGGCCAGAAATGCATGAGCCTGTCGCCTGGAAAATCTCGCGTGGAGGCAAGCACCGTGACGGTGGGCTTGGTCTTCAGGTCGGTTACCCGCATGGAACCCGCCGCGCTTATGTCGCGCGCCGACACAACCCATGAGGGAATGTCGAGGCTTTCCGTCGCCGCGTCGTATGAAAATTCCAATTTCGCCGCGTCGAGATGGCGCGGCGCGGCGTAGAGATCGGGCAGGGTGAGTTGACCATCGGCGGTGCTTATGGAGCCCGTTGCGCCGCGCAGCTCCCATTTCCTTCCGATCTCAAAGGAGAACTCGGCGTCAAGTGGCGCGCTCCAATCACCTTTCGCCCCCAGATCGGGAAGCCGCTTCGACAGCGCCGTGAACGGCAAGGCCTTCAGCTTGGCGGAGCCCTTTACCGTGCGAACCGTGTCGTCATAGTTAAGATCAACGGCGAGTTGAGTTGGCGTCTCGCTTAGGATCGCCTGCCCGGTGGCGCCGATTCGCAGAACACTGGGATGCCGCGAAAGGCGGATATTCAAATCCCGCAACGCGATCGAAGGTTCTTGCGATGCCGACGACATATCGACCTGGGCATCAATCACTTCAACCAGACGCAGGTACGAAAGCCTGTCCGAGACGCTAGTCGGGCTGGATATCTGGCTTAGGATTTCGCCCGCCCACGCGCGTTCCATCAGGGTATCGTCACCGACCTTTCCGAGGGTGAAGCCGAGTTGGATTTTCGGCTTATCGACGGTGATCCGAACCGGCGCGGCGATGCCTTCCAGGAGTGCTGGAACCGACAGCCGCACCAGGACCGATGGCGCCCAGCCGTCCAGCGCGCCGTCATAACCGTGGACGCGGACGTCGTTGATCGTCACGTCAAAGACACGGTCCCAACCTCTCCACGTCAGAACCGGCTCGCCAATCTCCACGGTCACGGGCACGTCTCTCGGAGCCAGGGCGTCCTGGAGCATGCCGCGCGCGAAGTCCAGCGAGATCGGGCCAGAAGTTAAACGCCATCCAAGGGCGATAACCACGATGACCAGACCAGCCACGAGGACGCCTAGGATTTCAAGAGCAAGAATGCCGAGCCGGCTTAGCACGTGTCGTTTCCATAGGTTGCCCGCATCGGTTAGCACAGGGCGAGCACCACCGCGACAATCAGTTTTCCCGGGATTGTCAATATCAGTCCGGTTGGTTCTTGACGCTCGGTCCCGCCCTGTCTCAGGCTGGCCCCATAGGTGTTTCAAGAGTGTCGAGGTAATCCCAAGTGTTTGTCGAAACGGCGCGGACCATTCCCGTCACAACCGATCATGACGCGGCGCGAATAGGGCTCGAACGCTGGTTGGAGGGCGCCGAGCGCGTTGCCGACTCCGGCATGGCCCAGGTCGCCCGAGACCTCGCGGCTCACGGTACCGGCTCGGCGGTGCTTGGTGGGTTGTTCTCCTGCAGCTCCTACCTCACGCGTTTGCTGTTGCGCGACCAGACCGTCGCGACACGGATTCTGACCGCGGGTCCTCGCGAGGTTCTCGACGAGGTGATGGCCGGCCTGGAAAGGCTGGACCCCGAGTCGATGAAGACCAATGACCTCATGGTCGCGCTGCGGACGGCGAAACGACATGCGGCGCTTGCGATCGCCATCGCCGATACGTTGGGCGCCTGGGAGCTGGAACCGGTCGTCGTCGGCTTAAGCGATTTGGCTGACCGATCGATTGGGATCGCCTGGCGGCACGCGCTCGCGGATCAACAACGTCGCGGGAAGTTGCCTAGAGCCGACTCAACCGATTCTCTCGTGGGGTCGGGCCTGATTTGCCTGGCCATGGGCAAACTCGGCGCCCGTGAACTCAACTACTCCAGCGATGTGGATCTCGTTGTGTTTTACGACGACGAATCCCCGTTGTACGAAGCCACCGAGGAACTGCAGCGCGCCTTCGTTCAGGCAACGCGTCTCGTGGTCAAGCTGCTGGAGGAAAGAACAGCCGACGGCTATGTGTTTCGCACCGACTTGCGGCTTAGGCCCGACGCCGGCGCGACGCCGCTCGCGGTATCGACCAGCGCCGCCGAGAACTATTACGAGAGCTTGGGTCAAAACTGGGAACGCGCAGCGTATATTCGCGCCCGCCCGGTGGGCTGCGACATGGAGGCGGCGGCGCAATTTCTCGATCGCATGCGGCCCTTTATCTGGCGCCGTCATCTGGATTTCGCGGCGATCCGGGATATTCACGCGATCAAACGCCAGATCATCGCGCATCGCGGCGGCGCTGAAATCGCGGTCGAGGGTCACAATCTGAAACTCGGACGCGGCGGTATTCGCGAGATCGAATTCTTCGTTCAGACCCAACAACTTATTTGGGGAGGGCGGGACGCTCATCTTCGCGAGCCCCGCACCGCCGACGCCATGGCGGCGCTGGTCGAAGCCGGACGGGTCGATCCCGCGGTCGCCCCGGTGTTGATGGAGGCTTATGGCTATCTACGCCGGGTCGAGCATCGTCTGCAGATGGTCGCGGACGCGCAAACCCATGACATGCCGGAGACGGCCGAGGGTATGACGCGGATCGCCGCGTTCCTTGGCTTGGACGATGTCGAGGATTTGCGCCGCGATCTTCTGCAACGCCTGACCGTGGTCGCCACCCATTACGGAGCTCTGTTCGAGGAGGACGCGCCCTTGACGGCGGATGGAGATTTCGCGGGCAGCCTGGTTTTCACCGGCGTTGAGAATGATCCCGAGACCTTGCGAACCCTGGAGAAAATGGGTTTCACCGACCCTGGAGCCGTGAGCGATCGGATCAGGGTCTGGCATCATGGACGGTATCGGGCAACCCGCAGTGAAAGGGCCCGCCAGTTGCTGACGGATCTGGGGCCGTCCCTGTTGTCGGCTTTCGCGGAGACCGCGCAGCCGGATGATGCCTTCAGACGGTTCGACCGGTTCCTAGAAGCAGTGCCCGCCGGCGTGCAGCTTTTTTCGCTGATCCTCGCCAACCCGCCCTTGCTTCGGATGATCGCCGAAATCATGGGCATGGCCCCGTCGCTCGCGGCGCATCTCGGCGCCAATCCATCCCTCTTCGAGGGCGTTCTGACCCATGACGTCGCTACAAGCTTGCCGAACGCGGATGCTCTTGCCGCCGAGTTGGAGGAAGAGCTCAAGATAGAGCACTCCTATGAGGAGATATTGGATACCACGAGGCGATGGATCAACGACCGACGTTTCCAGGTCGGTGTCCAGGTGCTTCGCGGCCAAATCGATCCCAATCGATCAGGGGCCACGATGTCGGATATCGTTGACGCGGCGATCCGCTGTCTGCTTCCCAGGGTCGAGGCGGAATTCGCGCGGCGCCATGGAAGAATGCCGGGCGCGGATGCGCCGGCGCTCGCGATCCTGGCGATGGGAAAGCTTGGTGGGCGTGAGTTAACCGCCGGTTCGGATCTGGATTTGGTGTTCCTCCATGACAGCCCACAGGATACCGAATCCGACGGTGAGAAACCGTTGGGCGGCAATCACTATTTCATTCGGCTCGGCCAACGCCTGATCGCGGCGCTTACCACCAAGACCGCCGCCGGAGGCTTGTTCGAGGTGGATATGCGGCTCCGTCCGAGCGGGAATAAGGGGCCTCTTACGTCCAGTTTGGAAGGTTTTCGCAAGTACCACGCCGAGTCTTCCTGGACGTGGGAACATATGGCTCTCACCCGCGCGCGGATCGTCGCCGGGGCGCCCGCGACCCAGAAACGGGTGGAGGAGGCGGTTCGCGAGGTTCTGTGCCAGCCAAGGGATGTCGAGGCGCTTCGCGCGGCGGTCGGCGATATGCGAAGGCGGATGGCGCAAAGCCATGCCGCCACCTCGCCTTGGCAACTCAAACACTGGCGCGGCGGCTTGGTGGACGCGGAATTTCTGGTTCAGTATCTGCAACTCCGCTTTGCTCATGAACACCCGGAAGTCATCGAGGGAAACACGGCGTTGGCCTGCGAGAGGCTTGCCGCGATCGGAGCCCTGGAAGCCGGCGACGCCAAGATGCTGGCCGACGCGGTCAGGTTTTACCGTGGACTTCAAGCGTTGTTGCGTTTGACCGTGGATGACGCTTTCGATCCGGCGACCGCGCCAAAATCCCTGCGTGAAAGGCTCGCGGAGGTTGGCGGGGTCGAGGATTTCGAGGCGCTTGAGGCTCGCGTAGAGGAAAACGGCGTCAGGGTGCGGTATTTATTCGACCGGCACATTGGCATTGACGAGAATGAGGCGGAGGGTGTTCGGGATGGCTGAACCGTCGATGCTGGCTTGCTCGGACGCCAACCTTCAAGGAACGATTGGCATCCGGCATCTGGAACGACTCCGGTCGCGATTGACGGCGCGTCCGCGGTCGTTGGCGGCGAACGACCTCGACATTCATCTCGATATGCGTTTGCTCGACACCCTAGGGTTGGGGTTGGAGCAGGGTTTGGGCTATCTCGCCGCCGCCGAACCGGATTTGGAGCAGTTGGAGGCGTGGGTCTTGGCGACCGCCGGATTGCCCGATCCATTGCGGGTTGCGCGATTCAATGCCGTCGCCGAAGGTGCGCCCTATCCCAACGCGGTGCGCCGTTGGCTGGCATCGATCGATGCCATGGAGGATGTGCTGTCGCCGACGGATATGGAGTTCTGGCGCGTCAACGGTTTTGTGGTGTTGCATGACGCGGTCGATCTCCGCGATCGCGATGAAGCGGTGGAGATGATCTGGCGAGCAGTCGGAGGAGATCCGAAGAAGCCAGAGACCTGGTATCAAAACAAAACGCGACACACGATGCTTCAAGTCTTTCAGGATCCAGCCTTGTCCGCGATACGGCGGTCGGCGCGTGTTCATAAGGCTTTCGCGCAGATCTGGGGAACCGCGGATCTTTGCATGTCAACGGATCGATGCGGCTTTAGCGCGCCGGTCCGTGAAGGTGAGAAATCTCAGTCACCAGCGATGCATTGGGACATTAACTTTCGCCATCCCGAGCGACTGCAAACTCAGGGAATTCTCTATTTGACCGATACCCATGAGGAACAGGGGGCTTTCTCGGTTGTACCGGGCTTTCATCATCGCTTGAAGGACTGGCTCTCGATCTTGCCTGACGGCGCGAACCCGAATGTCCAGGACCTGGAGGCATTGGGTCCCCACCCAATTGCCGGCCGGGCCGGTGACTTGATTATCTGGCATGGAGCCTTGCCGCACGGTAGTCGACCGAACCATCATAACCAGCCTAGAATTGTGCACTATATGAACATGTATCCCGCGCGTTTCGATGCCGACGATGGAACTTCCCGTCGGCAAAGCGCGGAGACCGCATCTTAAGGGAGAGACTAAAATGGCGATCGAGCTTGGCGACAAGGCGCCGGAATTCAAAATGTCGACCGATGGCGGCGGCGAGGTTTCGCTCGCCGGTCTCAAGGGTAAGAACGTTATCGTTTATTTCTATCCCAAGGACGATACGCCGGGATGTACCAAGGAGGCCTGCGGCTTTCGCGATCTTCTCCCGGACTTCACCGGCGCCAATGCCGAGATCGTCGGTGTCTCCAAGGACAGCGTGGCGAAGCATGACAAATTCAAGGCCAAATACGATCTGCCTTTCACGCTTGGCGCCGACGAGGATGGATCGACGTGCGAGGCTTTTGGAACCTGGGTCGAGAAAAACATGTATGGCCGTAAATACATGGGGATTGAGCGCGCGACCTTCCTGATCGACGCCGACGGCGTGGTGCGTGGCGTCTGGCGCAAGGTTAAGGTCAAGGGCCATGTCGAAGAGGTGCTGGACGCGGTCAAGGCGCTCTGAGATGGCTGGTCCTCGGGTGCCGGAACATGTGGCCCATGTTCTGGAACGCCTGACGCCGCTCGGGATGTTGGAGGTGCGCCGGCTGTTCAGCGGTTTGTCGCTGTATTGCGATGGCGTGATCTTCGCCTTGGTGTTCCGCGAGCAGATCTACATCAAGGTCGATGACGAAACCCGCGCCGCCTTCGAGGCCGAGGGCATGGAGCCGTTTCAGCCACGCGAGGGCCGCAAACCCATGCCCTATTACACGCTTCCCGACCAGGCGTTGGATGACGATGAGGCGCTTCGTGATTGGGCGCGCCTCGGTCTTGAGGCTGGGCTGCGGGACCAGGCGCGAAAGAGCAAGCCTAACCGGCGAAAGTGAAGCCGTGTGGCAGCAAGCGGGGGATATCCATGACCTCGCACAGGATGTCGGGGTCCTTGGTGTCGATCAGGATCAAGGCCTCGTCGACGGAGACGTCTTGGTCGGTGAACTCGCGGATCGCTTGGCGGCAGACACCGCAGGGGCTGCGTTCCGATAGTGGTGAGCCAAGGGAATCCACCGTGGATACGGCGAGATATCGGATCCGCCGAAAGCCCTTCGAGGCCGCCGCGTAAAGCGCGTTGCGTTCTCCGCAGACGGTAACGCCGTAGGAGCTGTTCTCGATATTGGCGGCGCTAAAGATTGTGCCGCTGGGGTCGTCCGCCATCACCACCGCCGCGCCGACATGGAAATGGGAGTGGGGCGCGTGGGCCGATTCCGCCGCAACGCGGGCATGCGCGATCAGATCTTGGGCCAGCGCCACGTCTAGCGATACGCGTTTCTCCGGCACCCGCGCGCCCGGGACCTTGAGGGCGCCGGCGGCGGTCTGGGTCACGTTGTCGGGAATATTCAGGGCCGGAAGGACTAACTCGATCGTCTCGCTCATGGCCGGGGCTCCCGTTGCTAGGATTTATCGTCGGGGCCGTCTTGGTGATAGACGGCGGTCGGATCGAAGGCCTTGTCGCTCTCGGTGAAGGCCAGCACTGGCGCGCCGTCGCCGCCCACCGGGATCGACCGATAGAAGCACGACCGGTACCCTACATG
>JADHLJ010000064.1 GCA_016780745.1 Alphaproteobacteria bacterium
TGTTTCTTGGCGGCCGAGACGAAGCGCGGTTGACCGAGATCGCGTCGGCCTGCCGTTCCCTCGGCGCATCCGTCCATGAACGCCCCGTGGACGTGACCGACGTCGGTCGGATGACCTCCTGGATCTCCGAATGCGATGGCCAGGCCCCTCTCGATCTGGTGATCGCCAATGCCGGTATCTCGGTCGGACCCGGTGCGGTGCAATCGCCGGACTTCGATGCACGAACACGCGCTCTGTTCGCGGTCAATGTCGATGGCAGCCTCAACACGATCCTGCCGGTTTTGCCGAGGATGCAATCTCGCGGGCACGGTCAGGTCGCGCTGATGAGCTCCATGGCCGGGTTTCGCGGTTTGGCCGGCGCCTCGGCCTATTGCGCGACCAAGGCGGCGACGCGGGTGTTGGGCGAAGGTTTGCGGGCGACCCTGAGCGAGTCGGGGATCGAGGTATCGGTTATCTGCCCCGGTTATGTCCGCACGCCCATGACCGACACGAACAACTTCCCGATGCCCTTCTTGATGCCGGTGGAAAAAGCAGCGCGGATCATCCGGTCAGGCCTGGCCAACAACAGATCACGCATTGCCTTTCCATGGCGCATGTACGCTCTGTTGTGGAGCCTGCAACTGCTTCCGATCGCCTTGACGGACGCGATCGTCGCCCGCCTGCCGAGAAAGGACGCCGACGCCCGCTAACCGCCGTCATTTAGACTGGCTGCGTTGGAAGCGCCGCCACTTCGCGACATTGCGGTTATGTTCCTTCAGAGTCCTGGCGAACGCGTGACCACCGGTTCCGTCGGCGACAAAATAGAGAAAATCGGTTGTTGTCGGGTTAAGCGCCGCGCGGATTGACGACGCGCCGGGATTGCAGATGGGGCCCGCCGGCAATCCCTTGATGACATAGGTGTTGTACGGATGTTGGGTCTTCAGATCAGCGCGGGTCAACGGTCGCCCCAGCCCCTCCGGCGCGATCCCATACGCCACCGTCGGGTCGGATTGCAGGCGCATACCCAGCCTCAACCGGTTCATGAATACGCCGGCGATGATCCCGCGCTCATCATCGACACCGGTCTCCCGTTCTATCACGGATGCCAGGATCAAAGCCTCGCGCGGGCTACGCAAGGGAAGGTCCGGCGCGCGTTGCGGCCATAACTCCGTCAGCAATCCGGACATCCCGTCCATCATACGCACCAATAGGCCGTCCCGTTCGTCGCCGTAGGAATAGTGATAAGTCTCGGGCAGGAGCGAGCCTTCCTCCGGCACCGTCGAGACCTCGCCGATCAGTCCCTCGCTCGCTCGGAGTTTTTCCAAGACCATCGAGACGGTCAGTCCTTCCGGCAAGGTGAGCCGGCGAACTTGGGATTTTCCGCTTTTCAAGATCTCCATGACATCGCGAGGGCTAGTGCCTCGGGGAAACCGGTATTCACCGGCTTTCAGATTGCGAGCCTCACCGGAAAGTTTCGCTCCAAGCGCGAAGACCTCGCCGTGCTGAACCACGCCGTTCGAGACCAATGTTTTGGAGATCCGCTCAAGGCCGGATCCGGCGGGAACGACGACGACCCTCGGGCTCGCGAGCGGGCCGGGCCGGGTAAACTCGGCGTAGCCCCAAACCGCCGCGCCAACGGCGAGGATCAGCGCCGCGAGGGCCAGATACGCGAAAACCAGGAGCAAGCGCCCCATCAGGGCATCACTCGGGGCGAACGAAAACCAAGGAAGCGTTGGTTCCGCCAAACCCGAAGGAATTGGAAAGGACCGCGTTGATACTCCGCTCCTTGGCCTGGTGTGGAACCAGGTCAACGCCCTCGCAGCCCTCCGACGGGTTGTCCAGGTTCAAGGTCGGCGGGGCGACACCGTCGCGCATCGCGAGAATGGAGAAGATTGCCTCGACGCTTCCGGCGGCGCCGAGAAGATGCCCGATCGCCGATTTCGTGGACGACATGGACAAGGTATCCAAGGCCGAGCCGAACAGCCGGCGAACCGCGCCAAGCTCGATCATGTCGCCGAGCGGCGTCGACGTTCCGTGCGCGTTGACATAATCAATCTGTTCCGGATTGAGCCCGGAGCGGCGCAAGGCGTTGCCCATAGACCGGAACGCACCGTCACCGTCATCCGCGGGCGCGGTGATGTGATGCGCGTCGCCGGACATGCCATAACCGACGATTTCCGCGAGGATCTTCGCGCCCCGCTTTTTCGCGTGCTCGTATTCTTCAACGACAACCACGCCGGAGCCCTCGCCCATGACGAAGCCGTCCCGGTCGCGGTCCCAGGGTCGGGACGCATTTTCCGGCGTGTCGTTGAACGAGGTGGAGAGCGC
Organism: Alphaproteobacteria bacterium; assembly: GCA_016780745.1. Taxonomy (GTDB): domain Bacteria; phylum Pseudomonadota; class Alphaproteobacteria; order Thalassobaculales; family Thalassobaculaceae; genus JADHLJ01. Next base: position 2,308 of record JADHLJ010000064.1, read on the forward strand.
TCGAGCAGCCGCGAAACCGGCAAACCCCAACCGATTGACCGCGGCCTCGGCGCCACCGGCGATCATAACGTCGGCGTCATCAAGCATGACCAGTCGGGCGGCATCGCCAATGGCATGCGCGCCGGTTGAGCATGCCGTCACGACGGAATGGTTAGGCCCCTTGAAGCCAAACCGGATGGACACCTGCCCCGAGATCAGATTGATCAGGGCGGCGGGGATGAAGAACGGCGAGATACGGCGCGGCCCGCTCTCATGCAACTTCACGCTGTGATCGTAGATCTGCTGGAGTCCGCCGATGCCGGAGCCGATCATCACGCCGGTGCGGTTCCGCTGCTCGTCGGTTTCCGGCACCCAGCCAGAGTCCGCCACCGCCTGCGCCGCGGCGGTCATGCCCAGCATAATGAAACGGTCGATCTTTCGCTGTTCCTTGGGCTCGACCCAATCTTCCGCCGTGAACAAGCCCTCGCTGGTCGGGCCGTTCGGCACCACCCCGGCGATCTTGGCCGGCAGATCGGAAACATCGAATCCCTCAATGGCGCGAATGCCCGAGCGACCGCTGAGCAAACGCTCCCAGTTTTCTTCGATACCGATACCGAGTGGGGTAACGAGACCCATCCCCGTGATGACAGCACGTCTCATCAACGTTCACCGAGATTGCTAGCGACATTCATGAAAGCGGCCTCCGTGTCGGCCGACCGCGAGTCGGCGCGTGCCTTGTCGATCTAGGCCGCGCCTTCGATAAAGGAAATCGCGTCCTTGACGGTCACGATCTTTTCCGCCGCGTCGTCGGGAATCTCACAGCCGAATTCCTCCTCGAACGCCATCACCAGTTCGACGGTGTCCAGGCTGTCCGCGCCGAGGTCGTCAATGAAGCTGGCGGTCTCGGTGACCTTGGCGGCATCAACGCCCAGATGCTCACACACAATGGCTTTAACTTTATCGGCGACTTCGCTCATGGTGGTTTTCCCTGACTTTCGAATTACGTTTGCTCTGGCGCGTAGCCTCTAACCTCGAGGTCGACCCGCTTGATTTCACACTTCTATCTCGCCGCACGTCACCCGTTCCCGAGATCGTACCGCGTCCTGGGGGCGGGCGAATAACACACTTTATCCTGATTCGCCAGTGTCGCCCATAGCCGTTCTCGCCGATCCACTCCGCCGCCATCCCCTCGAGACGGCGCGAGCACGGGTCGCCTGAGTCAGATCATCGCCATCCCGCCGTTAACATGCAGCGTCGCGCCGGTGACATAGGACGCCTCCTCGGACGCCAGATAGGTCACCGCCGAGGCGATATCATCGGGCGAACCGAGGCGCCCCGCGGGGATACCAGAAAGCAGTTTCTCGCGTTGATCATCCCCGAGCACATCGGTCATGGCGGTCTGAATGAAGCCGGGCGCGACCACATTCACGGTTATCCCGCGATTCGCGACCTCCGCCGCGAGCGCCTTGGAAAACCCGACCATTCCAGCCTTGGAGGCCGCGTAATTTGCTTGGCCCGGGTTCCCCGTGACGCCGACGATAGACGAGATTCCGACGACTCGGCCCCAGCGCCGTTTCATCATGCCGCGCAACAACGCGCGCGCGAGACGAAAGCCCGAGCCGAGATTTACCGCGATGACCTGTTCCCAATCCTCATCCTTCATGCGCAACAACAACCCGTCCCGGGTGACGCCCGCGTTATTGACGAGAATATCGATGCCGCCATCAGAGATCTTTTCCGCCTCGGTCGCCAGATTGACCACCGATTCGGCGTCACCGAGATTGGCGGTCAGCACCCGCGTCCGGTCGCCAAGCGACGACGCCAGTTCCTCGAGGGCTTCGGCGCGGGTCCCGGATAGAACGACTTCGGCGCCCCGGTCATGCAGTTGCCGCGCGATCGCGCCGCCGATGCCGCCGCTGGCGCCGGTAACCAGGGCGGATTTTCCTTCGAGACTAAACATGATCGTCCTCCCTCGTCGACGCTACGCGTTGATCGCGGCGACCGCCGCCTCGACATCGTCCGGGCCGCCGAGCGCGCTCGCCGCAATGCTCCGGTCGATCCGCTTATGCAGCCCGGTCAAAACCTTGCCCGCGCCGACCTCCAGAATTGACGTGACGCCATTGCCGGCCATCCACAGCACGGATTCACGCCAACGCACCATCGCCGTGACCTGCGCGACCAGGCTTTCGCGAATTTTTGCCGGGCCGCCCGTTACCGGGGCCGCCAGTACATTGGCCACCAGGGGCACCGCCGGCTCGTTGATCGTCACCTCGCCCAACGCCTCGGCCATCCGCTCGGCGGCGGGCGCCATCAAGGCGCAATGGAACGGTGCGCTGACCGGCAGCATGATCGCCTTGCGGATGCCCCGCTCGGACGCAAGCGCGATGGCCGCCTCGATCGCGGGCTTGGCGCCGCTCAATACGGCTTGGCCCGGCGCATTATCATTGGCGAGATCACAAACACCTTCTTTCGAGGCTTGCCCGGCGATTTCCGTGGCGACATCGATCTCCGCGCCCAACAATGCCGCCATGGCACCCTCGCCGACCGGGACCGCCGTTTGCATCGCCTCCCCACGCAATCGCAACAACCGCGCGGTGTCATCCAATCCAAGAGCGCCGACCGCCGCCAGGGCCGAGTACTCACCCAGCGAATGTCCGGCGACATAATCGGCGAATTCATCGATCGGCTTGCCGCTCTCACCCTCAAGGACACGCAGCGCGGCGATACTGACGGCCATCAACGCGGGTTGCGCGTTCCGGGTCAGCGTCAGTGCGTCCTCGGGGCCCTCGAACATCAGCTTGGAAAGCGAGTCACCGAGAGCATCGTCAACCTGTTGAAACACTTCCCGCGCGACCGGATACGCATCCGCCAACGCCTTGCCCATGCCAACCGCCTGAGAGCCTTGCCCCGGGAAAACGATCGCGCGCCCCGTTTTTATAAGCGTCATGTAACTGTGTCCGTGCCCCGTGATTGTCGATATGCCAAAGAGAGGACGCGACACGATCCAAGTCAAGTCCGGACCCTCCCGGCCGGAAGCAACAAAATTCCCAGACATTCCTTGCGTTGGTCGGCGATATCTGTATAGTCCCGCGATCCTGGCACCAGGGCTGGATTGCGCGTGACGTAATCGAACCCCGTCGGGCTTTTACATACCTCCTTGCCGGCGCCGCCGGCTTGGGACCGCCGGACAGCGGATTCCGATGAGCCATAAGGAGCTTCAATGTCGTACTATGAGTGCGTGTTCATTGCACGCCAGGAACTTTCCAATACACAAGCCGAGCAGCTTGCCGACCAGATGGCGGAGATTCTCTCCAACAATGGCGCCGAGGTGAAGAATCGCGAGTATTGGGGCCTCAAGAATCTCGCCTACCGGATCAAGAAGAACCGGAAGGGCCATTACACCATGTTCCACATCGAAGGCCCGTCCGAGGCGGTCAAGGAGATGGAGCGGAACATGGGTCTTAGCGAGGATGTGCTGCGGCATCTGACGACTCGGCTGGAGGAACTCCCCGAAGGCCCGTCGATCATGATGCAAGCCAAGTCCGATCGTGGTGACCGTGGACGCCGGGGTGATCGTCCCGACCGTGACCGACCGCCGCGCTCCGATCGTGGCGACCGTGACGATGGCCCGCGCCCGGAGCGCGCGGCTGAAACAACCGACGCCTGATTGGGAGAAGCAAAATGAGCACATTATCCATTTCCCGTCCGGCGGTTCGTCGTCCCTTCACGCGTCGTCGGAAATCCTGCCCGTTCTCCGGAAAGAGCGCGCCGCAGATCGACTACAAGGACGTGAAACTGCTGCAACGTTTCATTTCCGAACGCGGGAAGATCGTGCCGAGCCGGATCACGGCGGTCTCCGCCAAGAAGCAGCGGCACTTGTCGAAAGCGATCAAGCGCGCGCGTTTCCTGGCTCTGATCCCTTACCTGCTTTCCTAAATTGACGCTCGGGGCGGCGAAAACAAACGGCGATGCGGTATGAAATCGGCATGGCTCCTTATGGGGAGTGCCTCGCTGGTCAGCGCGGGGTTGTACCTTTCGGCCCAACTCGGGTCGGTGGGATCCCTTGTGCTCGCCCTGCTGGCGCCGTTGCCGCTATTTCTCATCGGGCTGTCCATGGGCGCTCGGGCGGTAAGCATCTCCGGCGCGGCGGCGGCCCTGATCGTCATTTCGGTAACCGGCGGGATCGGAGCGGTGATGTACATCTTCACCCACGCCGCGCCGGCGTTTCTGATCGCCTGGAAGGCAGGGCTTTCCCAGCCCGTGGTCGATGCATCGGGGAAGGCCACCCAGGCTTGGTATCCGACGGGCCTGTTGGTTGCTTGGCTCGCGGTGCCGCCGATCGCCATGCTGGCTCTCGCCTTTGGTTATGGTCTGGCCACTGGCGAGGGATTCAAGGATCTGGTGGCCACTCAGATGGAGCCGATGCTGGAGGTGATCCGTTCGGCGCCCAGCGAGATCATTCCGGGACTGGCCGAGAAACCATCGGCGGAGCAAATGGCGGCGATCGAGACCCTCGTCGTTCAGTTGGTGCCGGTCACGATCGCCTTGGTCGGGATGTTTACGTCACTGGCCAATGGGCTGCTGGCGCAAAGTCTGCTGACCCGCTTTGGTCACAATCTGCGACCGTCGCCACGCATGTCGGAGATCGATTTGCCGTTATGGCTGATCGCGGGAATGGCCGGCAGTCTGCTGGTTCATTTTCTGGTCGGCGGGAATATCGGGTTTCTGGCGATAACGCTTGCCGGCATCTTGGCGTTTCCGGTCTTCATGTCCGGCCTCGGCGTGGCGCACGCCTTGGCCGAACGAACCAAATCGCCCTTCGCCATCCTCTTCATGACCTACGCGATGTTGATGATCGCGGGCTATGTCATGATGATCGTGATGACCGCTCTTGGGCTCATCGATCACTTCGCGGGCTTGAAGGCTCGCTTTCGCGCGGGATCCAATCAAACTTGATCCGGCGCCCGGACACACAGTGGACCGCCGGTCCCATCCTCATCACACACCGTTCTCCGTAGGAGCGAAGGTCATGGAAGTTATCCTTCTCGAACGCATTGAAAAACTCGGCCAGATGGGCGACGTCGTCTCGGTCAAATCGGGCTACGCGCGCAACTACCTGCTGCCGCAGAAAAAGGCTTTGCGCAAAACGAAGGACAACGTTTCGTTCTTCGAGTCTCAAAAGGCCCAGCTTGAGGCGGACAATCTGTCCCGCAAAGGCGAGGCCGAGCAGGTCGCCGCCAAGATCGCGGGTCTGACCGTTCCGATCATCCGCGCCGCCGGCGAAAGCGGCCAGCTCTACGGCTCGGTGACCGCGCGCGATATCGCCGAAGCGGTGACCGCGTCCGGGATGACCGTGTCCCGGCAACAGATCGTGCTAGACCGAGCCCTCAAGACCCTCGGATTGGAGCCGATCCGGGTTTCCCTGCACCCCGAGGTCGACGTTACCATCACGGTGAATATCGCCCGCAGTAACGACGAAGCGGAACAGCAGCTTTCGCTCGGTCGCGCCGTCGGCACTGGTGATGAAATGGACGACGACGAAGACGAGGGCGAGGAGCTTCAAGCAGCGGCCGAGGCCTTGTTCGTGGCCCCATCCGAGGAAGCGCCGGCAACGGAAGATGCCGACGATGCCGAAGAGACCACCGCGTCCTAAGGACATCAATTACAACAGCTTGGCCACGTGCCGGGCTGGCTCGATTGACGGCGCGCTTCGGCGCGCCGTTTGTCGTTTCCCGCCGCGAATCACCCGGGAGCATTTTCACCCGACCAATGTTATGCCCATAACTAACAAGCCGATCCGATTATAAGATATTGTTTCTATTGTATATTTTATAAGCTGTGGACTCTATTTGAATGCGCGCGGGCACGAAGCCTGCTATGGTCGCGACCATGGCAACACTGGATGACCCAACGAATGTAACGGCGCTCGGTCTACGCGATGTAGGTCCGGTGCCGATGCGCGAACCGCCGCACAACCTGGAGGCGGAACAAGGCTTGTTGGGCGCGATCCTGGTCAATAACCGCGCTTTCGAACAAGTCGGGGAATATCTGACGGCCGAGCAATTCGCCGACCCGGCGCATGGCCGCATCTTCGAGGCCTGCGGTCGGTTAATAGAGCGCGGCCAGATCGCCAATCCCGTCACCTTGAAACCGCTTTTCGATCAGGACGAGGCTCTCGCCGATGTCGGCGGCGCGCAATACTTGGTCCGGCTCGCCGCGTCGGTTGTCACCGTGATCAACGCCGAGGATTACGGTTGGGCGATCCGTGACGCGCATATCCGGCGCCAACTAATCGACCTTGGCGAGGATATCGTCAACGACGCCTACACCCAGGACCTGGACGCGCCCGCGGCGGACCAGATCGAGATCGCCGAGGGAAAACTGTTCTCCCTGGCGGAGAACGGCTCGTCAGAGGGTGGCTTCAGACCCTTCGGCGAGGCCTTGGCGGAATCCGTACGGATGGCCGAGGCGGCGTTCAAGCGCGATGGCGGATTGGCCGGCGTTGCAACGGGCTTCAAGGATTTGGACAAACAACTTGGCGGGTTGCACCCTTCCGATCTGTTGATCCTGGCCGGGCGACCCGCGATGGGAAAAACCGCGCTGGTCACGAACATCGCTTTTCATGTGGCGACTTCCCAACCGGCCGAGGACGGCAAGAAGCCCGTGGTCGCGTTCTTCTCCTTGGAGATGTCGGCCGAGCAATTGGCCGCCCGTGTGCTGTCCGAGACGACGGAGATTTCATCGGAGAAGATACGCCGAGGCGAACTGAACGGTGATGATTTCCAGAAACTCGTTCAGTCGAGCCAGGAGCTCGAAACCGCGCCGCTGTTCATCGACGACACCCCCGCGATTACAATCTCGGCGATGCGCACCCGTGCCCGGCGCTTGAAGCGGCAGCAGGGGCTGAGCCTGATCGTCGTCGATTATCTGCAATTGATGCGACCGGCCGCCGGCCAGCGCCCGGAAAACCGTGTGCAGGAGATCTCATCGATCACACAGGGTCTGAAAGCGATCGCCAAGGAGCTGAACGTCCCGGTGGTCGCGCTGTCCCAGCTATCGCGCGCGGTGGAGCAACGCGAGGACAAGCGACCGGTTCTGGCGGACTTGCGAGAATCCGGATCGATCGAACAGGATGCCGATGTCGTCATGTTCGTGTTCCGCGAGGAGTATTATCTCGGCAAGGCGGAACCGGTTCAGCGCCCCGAGGAAAACGACGAGAAGTACCACGAACGCGTCGATCAGTGGCAGGAACGCTGCAACAAGGCCTATGGTAAGGCCGAGGTCATCATCGGCAAGCAACGCCATGGTCCGACCGGCACGGTGGTCATGCATTTCCACGGCCCGACCACGAAATTCTCCGACTATATTCCGGACGACCATCTGCCAGAACGGTACTGATGCCGGACGACGCGCCAGATCCAGGCGTCTCGAGGTCGGCATCGGTGCTTCACGTCAATCTCAGCGCCGTGGCCGAAAATTATCGACTTCTAAAATCCAAACTCGGCTCCACCCAATGCGGCGCGGCGGTAAAAGCGGACGCCTACGGCCTTGGGATGACGGCGGTGGCTCCGGCTTTGGTGGCCGAAGGCTGTCGCGCGTTTTTCGTCGCAACCATCGACGAGGGCATTGAACTTCGAAATCGACTCCCCTCGGAAGAAATCGCGATAATCGTGTTTGGCGGCATCCTCGCGGGTACCGAAGACACTTTCGTCGAGCATCGCCTCACCCCGGTTGCCAATGACCCGGGCCAGATCGATCTGTGGCGCACCCATTGCCATCGTCTCGGACAGTCGCTCGACGCGATGCTGCATGTTGATACCGGCATGAACCGGCTCGGGCTTTCGCCTTCCGATCTTGATCGGGTAGCAGCGGCGCCCGAAGTCTTCGAAGGCCCTAACTGGACCCATGTTATCTCGCATCTCGCCTGCGCCGACGAGCCCCAGAATCCCGCTAATGAAGCGCAACTCGCTCGATTCGAGCAGGCCAAGGCACGATTACCCGAGATGAAGGGAAGCTTTGCCAATTCGGGTGGGGTGTTCCTCGGCCCCCGCTATCACTTCGACCTAGCTCGCCCCGGCATCGCGCTCTATGGGGGCAACCCAACAGGGTCGGCGGCAAACCCCATGCGCCAAACCGTTCGCGTGCTCGGGCGCATTCTTCAAGTCCGAGACGTCACTCCCGGCATGACCGTCGGCTACGGCGGCACCCACGAGGTGACACGGCCCGGACGGGTCGCGACCGTCGCCGCGGGCTACGCGGATGGATATCTGCGTTCCGGAAGCGGGACCGCCCATGTCTATCTTGGCCAAACCCGTCTACCCGTGATAGGACGCATCTCGATGGATGTGATAACCGTCGACGTCACCAGCGTCCCGCCGGAGGACACCCGCCCCGGGAAGTTCATGGAGCTTCTGGGCGACCAGGTCACGCCGGATGACGCGGGCGATGCCGCGGGAACCATTTCCTACGAGTTTCTCACCAGCCTTGGCCGGCGCTATCATCGGATATACGCGCCACCGTCCAAGACGGCCTAGGCATCGGCGAGGCAAGCGGTAACAGCGGGACCCAGGCAGACATGAATCCTCTCGCCACGATAGGTCGCGCATTTCTGAACTTTCTGGCCGCCGTCGGACGCCTTGTCATATTCGCCGGCGTCTCGATTTCCCATTGCGTCCGGCCGCCCTTCTATCCACGTATTCTGATCAAGCAGATCATCGAGATCGGGTACTACTCGCTTCCCGTCGTGGGGCTGACGACCCTGTTCTCGGGCATGGTGCTGGCGCTGCAAAGCTATACCGGTTTCGCGCGATTCTCGGCCGAAGGCGCGGTGGCGACAGTCGTGGTTCTGTCGATCACGCGAGAGCTGGGCCCGGTTCTCGCCGGGCTCATGGTGGCCGGCCGCATCGGCGCGTCCATGGCGGCGGAAATCGGCACGATGCGAGTTACCGAACAGATCGACGCGCTGACGACGCTTTCCACCAACCCATACAAATATCTCGTGGCACCGCGCATCCTGGCGGGAATTATCAGCCTGCCCTTCCTGGTTCTGATCGGCGATATCATCGGCGTTTTCGGGGGCTATATCGTCGGGGTATACAAACTCGGTTTCAACGCCGGGACCTATCTGCAGCGGACGATCGAATTCCTGGAGCCGATCGACGTGATCTCGGGCCTGGTGAAAGCCGCTGTATTCGGGTTCCTGGTGGCGCTGATGGGCTGCTATCACGGCTACCGGTCGGGACGCGGGGCCCAGGGCGTCGGCGCGGCGACAACCAATGCCGTGGTCTCCGCCTCGATCCTGATCCTGGTGGCGAATTACGGCATCACCACGCTGTTCTTCTCGCATTGAGGGGGCCTCACGATGAATGACGGCGTCCTCCAACCCAAGCTTTCGATCCGCGATCTCAATAAGGCATTCGGCTCGAACCATGTCCTGCGCGATCTGAACCTTGAACTCGCGCCGGGCGAGTCGGTTGTGGTGATCGGTGGTTCCGGTACCGGGAAGTCCGTGCTCATCAAATGCCTGGTCGGCTTGATGGAGCCGGACAGCGGCACGATCGCGCTGGATGGCGAGCCGATAACCGGGCTCTCGCCGAGCGAGCGAGAAGCCAAGATGGCGCGCTTCGGGCTGCTGTTTCAAAACGGCGCCTTGTTCGATTCGCTATCGGTTCTGGACAATGTCGCCTTCGGGATGGTGAGCGCGCAAGGCCGCTCCGCCGCCGAGGCCAAGCCGGTCGCGTTGGAGAAACTCGCCATGGTCGGCTTGGACGAGAGTGTCGGCGCCATGTATCCAGCCGAGATTTCCGGTGGCATGCGCAAGCGCGTCGCCTTGGCCAGAACCATAGCAACAGAGCCGGATATACTGCTTTTCGATGAGCCCACCACGGGGCTGGACCCGGTAATGGGGGACGTGATCGATCAGCTTATCGTCAAATGCGTCAAGGAGCTTGGGGCGACGGCGCTGACCATCACCCATGACATGGAAAGCGCCAAGCGCATCGGCGATCGGATCGCCATGCTTTATGATGGCCGGATCATCTGGGCCGGAGCCGCGGAAACCGTTGACGCGTCGGGTCACGACCACGTGGACCAATTCGTCCATGGCAGGGTCGACGGCCCCATTGCCTTCGCGACCCGACGGCACTGAGCGGAAACATAGAGAGGGCGATTGAGATATGGCCAAGGCGGCGCGCCGGTATGTTTGTCAGGAATGCGGCGCGATCCATCCTCGTTGGAGCGGTCGGTGTGATGCCTGCGAGGCGTGGAACTCGGTTATCGAGGAGGTCGCCGACGCTCCCACGCCGGGCGTGCGCGGTGGCTCCAAGGGCAAGACCATTCCCTTCGTTCCGCTTGCTGGCGCACTCGACTGGGCGCCTCGAAGCGCGACCGGTATCGCCGAGTTCGACCGGGTTCTCGGCGGCGGCCTCGTGCCAGGCTCGGCAATCCTCATCGGCGGTGATCCGGGGATCGGTAAATCCACCGTTTTGTTGCAGGTTGTCGCCAAACTCGCCGAGCAGGTCGATTGTGTTTACGTGTCCGGCGAGGAAGCCTTGGACCAGGTTCGCATGCGGGCGATCCGCCTCGGCGTGGAGCAGGCGCCGGTGCGGCTCGCGGCGGCGACCAATGTCCGGGACATCCTGGCGAGCATCGATGGGCCGGATGCGCCCAAGGTCCTGGTGATCGATTCGATTCAGACCATGTATGTCGACGCGCTGGATTCGTCGCCCGGCACCGTTTCCCAGGTCCGCGCTTCCGCTCAGGAATTGATCAAGATCGCCAAGAAGCGCGGGATGGCGGTCCTGCTTGTCGGCCATGTCACCAAGGAAGGCACCATCGCCGGCCCCCGGGTGCTGGAGCACATGGTCGACACGGTCCTGTATTTCGAGGGCGAGCGAGGTCATCAGTTCCGTATCTTGCGCTCGGTCAAGAACCGCTTCGGCCCCACCGACGAGATCGGCGTGTTCGAGATGACCGAACGCGGACTGGACGAGGTCACCAATCCCTCGGCGCTGTTCCTGGGGGAGCGACGCGACGATGTCTCCGGCGCCAGCGTCTTCGGTGGCATGGAAGGCACCAGACCGCTACTGGTGGAAATCCAAGCTCTGGTCGCGCCCTCGCCCTTCGGAACCCCGAGGCGCGCGGTCATCGGTTGGGATTCGGGCCGGCTCGCGATGATCACCGCGGTTCTTGAAGCCCGATGCGGCGTGAACTTCGCCGGAAGCGACGTCTACTTGAATGTCGCGGGGGGATTGAAGATCTCCGAGCCCGCCGCCGATCTCGCTGTCGCCGCCGCGCTGCTTTCCTCGCTTTCAGGGGTCCCGGCCCCAACGGAATGTGTCATTTTCGGAGAGGTTGGCCTCTCGGCGGAGGTAAGAGCCGTCAGCCATACCGATGGACGCCTGAAGGAAGCCGCGAAGCTCGGTTTCACCCGCGCGCTGATCCCTTCATCCGGCAAATCCAAGACCAAGGCGCGTGCGGAAACCACAATGCGGCTCGACGAAATCTCGACACTTCAGGATCTCGTCACCATGTTCCAGGATGACTGCAATGTTGGCCGTCGTGTTGGCTGACCCATGTTTGCCGACCTTGACCATGACAATCCCGACGCGCGGAGTTACCGTCGATGAATGAACTGCCCATCAACCTGACCGATCTCGTCGTTCTGGCGGTCGTGTTGATTTCGGGTTTTCTCGCCTTCTTTCGGGGTTTCATTCGCGAGGCCCTGTCGATCGGTGCTTGGGTCGCGGCATTCTTCGCCGGCGTATACGGATTTCCCCTGTTGGTCCCAAGCCTGGGAGGGGTAGTTCCCGATCCCGCGCTGGTACCCTGGGTCGCGGGACTGATCATCGGCTTGGTCACCGTCATCGTCCTGTCACTGTTCTCGCACTATGTGGCGAATGCCATGCGCGTGCCGGCCCTGGGCCCCATAGACAAGTCACTCGGCTTCCTTTTCGGGCTGATACGCGGAGCCGTGCTGGTGTCGCTGTCCTTCCTGATGATCCAGTGGGCGTTGGACGACCGCGACTATCCCGACTGGTTGAAAGGCGCCAAGTCCCTGCCCTTGGCGCGATCCGGGGCGGATCTCTTGGTGCGGCTCATGCCCTCGCATCTGCGTCCCCGCCTTGGGGTGATGGACTCCGCCGCCCAAGGCGCCGCCAAAAACATGATTCTTGAGCGATTGGTCAATCCACCGGTGAAATCCGGTGCGCCGCAAGAGGGTTCGGGCTATACTTCGGACGAGCGCGCGCTGATGCAACGCGCGATCAAGGACCTTCAGTGACGTTTCCGTGGCAAGCCTTGGAGTCGCGCATGTTCGACCAAGATCTGGGCATCGATATCGTCGCTGGGAGTGCACCGTGACCAATCCCGATTCGCTACAAGACGACGACGACCATCTGCACGAGGAATGCGCGGTATTCGGTATTATCGGCTCCCCGGACGCCGGCGCTCATGCCGCGCTCGGGCTGCACGCGCTGCAGCACAGAGGCCAGGAAGCCACGGGGATCGTCACCTGGGACGGCAGTCAGTTTCACGCGCGGCGCGGCCTTGGTCACGTCGGCAAGAATTTCGGTGACAGCTCCTCCGACGCGATGCGCGAACTGATTGGCCATGCCGGGATCGGCCACAATCGCTATTCGACCACCGGCGGCACGAATCTCAGGAACGTTCAACCGCTCTTCGCGGAGATTGAGCTTGGTGGTCTGGCGATCTGTCACAATGGCAACCTGACCAATGCTCTCGAATTGCGCCAGGAACTGGTCAAGCAGGGCTGCCTGTTTCAGTCGACCACCGATACCGAGACCATTGTTCACTTGATGGCCCGTAGCAGCGCCACGACATTCGCCGACCGCATGGTCGAAGCGTTGCGCCGGATCGAAGGCGCCTATTCTCTTATCTGCCTGACCCAGGATTCAGTGATCGGCGTGCGCGATGCTCTCGGCGTTCGCCCCCTGGTGCTGGGACGGTTGGGGGACGCGCATATTCTGGCGTCGGAAACCTGCGCCTTCGATATTATCGGTGCCGA
>JADHLJ010000065.1 GCA_016780745.1 Alphaproteobacteria bacterium
GGCGCTTTATGTCCGGTTGGGGCCGATCGTCGACGAGTTGGTCAGCTTGGTCGAGGAGGAACCGACGATCTCGATCCTCGTCCTGGCGGCGGGAACCAGCAAGGACGGGCCGGGGCCACTGATCAGCTTCCTCGCCGGCAAGGGCGCCAACAGCCTCAGGATCCCGGTCACCATCGTGCCCGGCAACCTCACCATGGAACAGATCGAGGCCCTGACCTAGACCGCCGGGATCGCGTCGATCGAGGTATAGACGGGTTTACCCGCGGCCTCGAACTTTCGCATTTCATCGTCCGCGCCCTGGGACGGCCCGCCTATTCGAAGGCACGCATCACACCTTTCGGCGATGGCGAGAGACACCGGCATCATGATCTCGTCGAACCGCTCCGCCCCGGCCAAACGGATCAACGGCAAGGCGTTATTCACACCAATCACCGGAACATGGCCTTTCTCGAACACCACGAGCGCGGCGGCATTCATCGCCTCAAGATTTTTTTCTCGATCCGATTCCGTTTTTGCGCCCCCGGTATAGGGCCCCGCGACCATGATCCACATACACTAACCTCCATTGCATGCAACAAAGTTACACGCATGACCCGGCGGTTCATATATTTAATTCCGGCCCTCGATCAGCCCGATAATCGCGTCCGTCACCTCGCGCGTGCCGGCCTCGCCGCCGAGGTCGCGGGGCATGGTCTCGCCGCGCGCCGCGAAGGTCTCGATGGCGCTCATCAGCGTGGCCGCCGCCTTGGGCTCGCCGATATGCTCCAGCATCATCGAGGCGGACCAGAAGGCGCCGATCGGGTTGGCGACCCCCTTGCCCATGATGTCGAAGGCCGAGCCATGGATCGGCTCGAACATCGAGGGATATTTCCGCTCGGGATTGAGGTTCCCAGTCGGCGCGATCCCCATGCTGCCGCTCAGCGCGGCGGCGAGATCGCTCAGCACGTCGGCATGCAGGTTGGTGGCCACCACAACGTCGATCGATTTGGGATTTAGCACCATCCGCGTGGTCATGGCGTCGACCAGCATCTTATCGATTTCCAAGTCCGGATAGTCGCCGCGGATCTCCTCGAACACATCGTCCCACATCACCATGCCGTGGCGCTGGGCGTTGGATTTGGTCACCAAGGTCAGGTGCTTGGCCGGGCGCGAGCGAGCAAGCTCCAGGGCAAAGCGCTGGATACGCTCGACCCCCGTGCGGGTGAAGACGGTGACATCCATGCCGACTTCTTCCGGGTGGCCTCGATGCACGCGTCCGCCGGCGCCGGCATATTCGCCCTCGGTATTCTCGCGCACGATCACCCAGTCCAGATCCTCCGGCGCCACGCCCTTCAGCGGCCCGTCGATCCCCGGCAACAGGCGGGAGGGCCGCACATTGGCGTATTGATCAAACGGCTGACAGATCGCCAGGCGCAGGCCCCAAAGCGAAATGTGATCCGGCACCCGGGGATCACCAGCCGAGCCGAAATATATCGCATCGAAAGGCTTCAACGCCTCCAGCCCGTCTTCCGGCATCATCTTGCCGTGCTTGAGGTAGTAGTCGGTGCCCCAGTCGAAGTTCTCGATCGCGAGCTCAAAGCCACCATCCCGCGCCGCCAAGGCCTGGATGACCTCCACCCCGGCCTCGATAACCTCGGTTCCAATCCCATCCCCGGGGATGGCCGCGATACGGTACTGACGCATGAGGATGTCTCCAATCGAAGGGGTTGCTCGCGCGCGACAATCTACATGAATCGGCCTCGCCGGAAATCCCGCTAAAATCGCGATGCTACCAGCCGGCGAATTAGTTCACCCGAAAGCCGATCAGATCCACCCATCCCTTGACCGGACAAGCGCGAGCAGGCAACAGTGATCGTGAGATTTTTTGGTGCCCTTATCGCGGAAATTCCATGAGCCTGAATCCCTTCGAGACGGTGCGCGAGACCGTCGATACCTCGCCGCCGGTTTCCGACGAGGTCAAGTACACGACCTGTTACATGTGCGCCTGCCGTTGCGGCATCAAGGTGCATATGAAGGACGGCAAGGTCCGCTATATCGAGGGCAACAGGAACCACCCGGTGAACCGGGGCGTGCTCTGCGCCAAGGGGTCGGCGGGGATCATGCAGCACTATTCCCCGGCGCGGCTGACCAAGCCGCTGAAACGGGTCGGCCCGCGCGGCTCGGGTGAGTTCGAGGAAATCGAATGGGAAGAAGCGCTGGAAACCGCGAGCGGTTGGCTCTCGGATATCCGCAAGACCGACCCGCGCAAGCTGGCGTTTTTCACCGGGCGCGATCAAAGCCAAGGCCTGACCGGTTTCTGGGCTAGCCAGTTCGGCACCCCCAATCACGCGGCCCATGGCGGCTTCTGCTCGGTCAACATGGCGGCGGCGGGACTGTACACGATCGGCGGTTCGTTCTGGGAGTTTGGCGAGCCGGATTGGGAGCACACCAAATATTTCATGATGTTCGGCGTCGCCGAGGATCACGACTCCAACCCGATCAAGATCGGCCTCGGCAAGCTCAAGACAAGAGGCGCCAAGTTCGTTTCCATCAATCCGGTCAAGACCGGCTATTCCGCGATCGCCGACGAGTGGGTCGGGGTGCGGCCCGGCACCGACGGGTTGCTGGTGATGGCGATCATTCATGAATTGCTGCACGCCGATCAGGTCGATCTCGACTATCTCGTGCGCTACACCAACGCGCCCTGGCTGGTAATCCAGGACGAAGGCGCGGCGGATCATGGCCTGTTCGCCCGCGATGACGAGGGCCGGCCGCTCTCCTGGAACAAGACGACGGGTTCGGTGGCGCCGGCGACGGCGACGGATTTCGCGCCGGCGATGGTCGGCACCTTCACCCTGGCGGATGGCCGCAAGGCGGTGCCGGCGTTCCAGCTACTGGCCGAGCGCTACATGGACGCCGAATACAGCCCCGACGCGGTGGCCGAGCGCTGCGGCGTCAAGGCCGCGGTGATCAAGCGCCTGGCCGCCGAACTGGCGCATGTGGCGTTCCAGGAAAGCATCGAGTTGGACGTGGAATGGACCGACTGGGCCGGGCGCAAGCACGACAAGATGATCGGCCGCCCGGTGGCCATGCACGCGATGCGCGGTATCTCGGCGCATTCCAACGGCTTTCACACCTGCCGGGCGCTGCATCTGTTGCAGATCCTGATCGGCAGCGTCGATGTCCCCGGCGGCTTTCGCTACAAGCCACCCTTCCCCAAGCCGGCGCCGCCGCCGCTGAAGCCCGCCGGCAAGCCCGACCAGATCAAGCCCGAGACCCCGATGCCCGGCCCGCCGCTCGGCTTCACCACCGGGCCCGAGGATCTGCTGGTACATGACGACGGCTCGCCTGCACGCATCGATCACGCGTTTTCCTGGGAAGCGCCGATGTCGGCCCATGGCATGATGCACACGGTGATCGGCAACGCCCATAAGGGTGATCCCTATCCCATCGATACCTTGTTCATGTACATGGCGAATATGGGTTGGAATTCGTCGATGAACGTGCCCGGCACGATCTCGATGCTGACCGACAAGGACGAGGAGACGGGTGAGTACAAGATCCCAAAAATCATCTATTCCGATGCCTTCTTCTCGGAGACCGTTCCCTATGCCGACCTGATCCTGCCGGATACGACCTATCTGGAGCGTTGGGACTGCATCTCGCTTCTGGACCGACCAATCTGTGATGCCGATGGCGTCGCCGACTCGATCCGCCAGCCCGTGGTGGCGCCCGACCGCGATGTACGGCCCTTCCAGGACGTCCTGATCGAGCTCGGCGCGCGGCTGGGCCTCCCGGCCTTCACCAACGAGGACGGCGGCGCGAAATTCCCGGGCGGGTATCCCGACTACATCGTCAACCACGAGCGCGCGCCGGGTGTCGGTCCGCTGGCCGGTTTCCGGGGCGAGGACGGCAAATCCGAGGGCAAGGGCGCGGTCAATCCCAAGCAGCTCGAGCAATATGTCGAGAACCAGTGTTTCTGGCGGCATGAGTTCGAGCCGACCGAGCGCTATTTCAAGCACTCCAACCAGGCCTATCTCGAAAAGGCGACGGCCATGGGCCTGATCGGCGCGCCCAACCAGATCGTCCTTCAACTCTATGTCGAGGCGATGCAGAAGTTCCGCCTCGCCGCCGAGGGACATGGCGATATCCAGCCGCCGGACGAGCATCGCGACCGGGTGAAGACCTATTTCGATCCGCTACCGATCTGGTACACGCCGTTTGAGGAAGCCCAGGTCGATACCGATGCTTTCCCGATGCACGCGCTGACCCAGCGGCCGATGGCGATGTATCACTCCTGGGGCTCCCAGAACGCCTGGCTCAGGCAAATCCATGGCTATAACAAGCTCTATATCAGTCGCACCCGGGCCGAGAAGCTCGGCATCGCGGACGATGATTGGGTTCAGGTGACCTCGAACCACGGCACCATCAAGGTGCAATGCCGCCTGATGGAGGGCGTGAACGAGGACACGGTCTGGACCTGGAACGCCATCGGCAAGCGCAAGGGCGCCTGGAACCTCGCGACGGACGCGCCCGAGGCCAATAAGGGCTTCTTGCTGAACCACGTGATCTCCGAGCTGTTACCCGAGAAAGGCGGCGGGCATCGCTACGCCAATGCCGATCCAGTAACCGGTCAGGCCGCCTGGTTCGATCTGCGGGTGAAGGTGGAGAAGGCCGCCGACGACAAGCCCGGAGAAGTCTCCGAACCACAATTCGCCGAGCTCACGCCCGTGGCAACAGTGCCACGCGGTGGCGGGATCCTTCGATTTGGCGCCAAGGGAGGCAAATGATGACCAGTCTTCCGACGACATCCAGCGCGACGAAGCTCGGCCTCGTTATCGACCTTGATATCTGTGTCGGCTGTCATGCCTGCGCGGTGAACTGCAAGGAATGGAACGCCGGCGGCCATTCGGCTCCGATGACCGACTGGAACCCCTATTCCGGCACCGAAAGTCACGAGGGTGACGATGCCGGCGCCTGGGGCGTCTGGTTCAACCGCGTCCATACCTTCGAGGTCGGAGAGGCCGAGGCCAGCCGCACGGTCCATTTCCCCCGCTCCTGCCTGCATTGCGAGGAACCGGCTTGCGTTACCGTCTGCCCGACCGGCGCCTCCTATAAACGCGAGGAAGATGGTATCGTTCTGGTGAACCCGGACACCTGCATCGGCTGCAAGCTGTGCTCCTGGGCCTGTCCCTATGGCGCGCGGGAATATGACCACACCGATGGCGTGATGAAGAAATGCACGCTCTGTGTCGATAAGATCTACAACGAGAATCTTGAAGAGGTTGATCGGGTCCCGGCTTGCGTTTCCACCTGTCCGGCGGGCGCGCGGCATTTCGGTGATCTCGGCGATCCCAACTCCGATGTCTCGGTCCTGGTGAAGGAACGCCAGGGCTACGACCTGATGCCGGAGATGGGCTACAAGCCGACCAACAAGTATCTGCCTCCCAGACCTCGCCGCGACCAGGGCGGTGAGAATGACGCCCCCGTTTCGCTCGCCGCCCTGGCGGCGCAGGCACAAAGCGAGGCCAATCCCAACACGGACGGAGTCGGCGGCGCCTTGCTGCGCTGGGTCGACTCGGTTCTTTCGCGCTAGGGGAGAGGACGATGCATCCAGCATTTTCAGTCATCATCTTCACCACCGCGTCGGGAGCCGGCTATGGCCTCCTGGCGTTGACGGGTTTCTTCGCGGCCAATGGATGGCTTCCGGCGGATAGCGCGATCATCGCCTGCGCGATCGGGTTGGCCCTTGTTCTGATCACCGGGGGTCTATTGTGCTCCACGGCGCATCTCGGGCATCCAGGGCGCGCCTGGCGGGCGATATCGCAGTGGCGGTCTTCCTGGCTGTCACGGGAAGGCCTGTTCGCGCTGGTGACCTATATCCCGGCGGTCTTGTTTTTCCTCGGGATTGTCGCGCCGGACATGATCGGTGTGAATTGGAAACTCTGCGGCCTGATTGCCGGCGTGATGTCACTGATCACGATCTATTCCACCGGTAAGATCTACGCCTCGCTGGAGACGATTCGGCAATGGCGGGACGGTCGGGTGGTGCCGCTCTATATCCTGATCGGCCTGTTGGGCGGATCGATCCTGATCGGCTTCCTCGCAGCCGTGTTCGGGGTCTTCATCCAGGAGTTCGCTTGGATCATCCTGGCGTTGGCGGTGGTCACCGGCATGCTGAAGATGACCTATTGGCGATCGATCGAGGACGAGCCGGCACGGTCAACCTCCAACACCGCCACGGGGCTCGGCGGGCCCGGCGAGAAGGTTCGATTGCTGGACGCGCCGAACACGTCGGAAAACTTCGTGATGCGCGAGATGGGCTTTCGGATCGCCCGCAAGCATTCCACCAAGCTTCGCCAGATCACCTTGACGACGCTTTTCGCGATACCGCTGTTGCTCACCCTGCTCGCCTCGATGGTCGACGGACAGGCTCTCCTGATCGTGCTGACGTTAGCCACCGTTGTCTCGGCGGGGATCGGCTCGGTGGTCGAGCGGTGGTTGTTCTTCGCCGAGGCCCGCCACGTGGTGACGCTCTATTACGGCGCCGAGGCGGCGTAAACACGCCAGAGAACCGAGGGAACCGAGCCGGCCTCAGTTCTGGTAGTCCGGCTCCAACGGCCCCTCGCCCTCGAGATCGGCGCGCGGGTCCAACTCGACCGAGGCCGCCGTCGTCCGCGACAACAGGACATAGGGGCCCTGGTCCTCGTTGGACACAGACGGGCGGCGGGTCATGCGGAAAACGGCAAAACCGCCCAAGGCGATACACATCGCCCCGCTGAAGATATAGAGCCCGTCCGGCCCAATTCTCTCCATCACGACCGCGGTGGCGAGCGGGCCGATCGCCGCGCCCACGGCCATCGCCATAATCAGCCCCGCGCTCGCCGCCACGAGATCCGCCGGATCGAGATAGTCATTGGCATGCGCGACCGCAAGCGGATAGAGCGCGTAGACGATCCCGCCATAAAGAATGGTCATCCCGGCAAGCGGCCAGAAATCAAGATTGGGGGCCAACGCGATGGCGAAACACACGCCCCCGCCCGCGAATAGGGTCAAGGCGATAACGGTGCGGCGGTCGAACATGTCCGAAGCGCGCCCGATCGGATACTGAACCACCAGGCCGCCCAGGATGATCACGCTCATGAACAGCGCGATATCCGACACCTCATAGTTCCGGTCACTCAAATAGACCGGCATGAGGCCCAGCAGGATCGCCACCAGAGCGCCTCCAGCGAAACAACCGAGCACGCCCAGTGGAGAGACCTCGATTAGTTTCAAGATGCCGAGACGCGATGGCGCCACCTCGCCGGCCGTCACGGATCGCGAGAGCACCAGCGGCACCAGGGCCAGCGAGAACAGTATTGAGGCCACGGTGAACAGCACGAAGCTGGTAGGCGACTGAAGATTCAGCAACTGCTGACCGGCACTCATCGCGAGGTACTGAATGATCGTGTAGACCGCCAACAACCGGCCGCGGCCCTGATTCGAGGTCGCGCCATTGAGCCAGCTCTCGGCCACCATGATCGAGCCGGCGATGCAGAACCCGTGCGAGATCCGGATCACCGTCCAAAGTGCGAGATCCACGTGAAGCGCGTAACCGATGACGCTTGCCGAGATGATCGAGGCGAAGGCGGCGAAGGCGCGAACATGCCCGACCCGCTCAATCATCCGTCCACAGAACATCGCGCCGACCAATTGGCCGATGAAGTATCCGGTGGTCACGATACCGACATCGGATGTGGAGAACCCGTCGGCGTTCAAGCGAACGGCGAGCAAAGTGAAGCACAGGCCGTTGGCCGTCCAAACGAGGGCGACACTGACCAAAAGCGCGAGAGTCGAGGGGGTGAAAGCCGGCATGGCGATGGTCCCGCACAGGGGTTTAAAAAACCGCCACTACGCCCCTTACTTCGCCGAATCTCGCTCGCGCGCGACAGAAGAGACGTAAACAGAACTTTCGCTTCGATTTAGGTCTTTTTCGTCAAAGCTCGGCGATCATTCGCCGAAGTTCCTCCGGGCTGAGCCAGGCGGAATTGGTGTCGCTGGCGTAACGAAAATCACTGGGCACGGGCTTGGCGCCGATTTCATGATAGGCTTGGTTTCGCGCCTCGAGAAACGGTGCCAGGATGGCGTAGCGATCGTCCAGTTCCACGGTTACGCGCGCGTCATCCTCCGAAATCATCACCTCGTGAAGCTTCTCGCCGGCCCGGATACCAACAGTCTTGTGCGGCAAATCCGGCGCCATGCAAAGCGCCATGTCGGTCACCCGCATCGAGGTTATCTTCGGCACGAAAATCTCGCCACCGCGCATCATTTCCATGCAGGACAGAACGAAGGCGACGCCTTGCTCCAGGGTGATCCAAAACCGTGTCATGCGCTCATCGGTGATGGGGAGTTCCGTTGCCCCCTCGTTGATCAATTTCTGAAAGAACGGGATCACGCTGCCACGCGAGCCGATTACGTTGCCATAGCGCACGACGGAGAAATCACAGCCCCCCGCGCCCGAGAGATTATTACCGGCCACGAAGATCTTGTCCGAGGCAAGCTTGGTCGCGCCATAAAGATTGATCGGGTTCGCGGCCTTGTCCGTCGAGAGCGCGATCACCTTCTTCACGCCCGTGCGGATCGCCGCCATGACAACGTTCTCGGCGCCATTGATATTGGTCTTCACACATTCGAAGGGATTGTATTCCGCGGTTGTCACATGCTTCATGGCGGCCGCGTGCACGACATAGTCGACACCGCGCATGGCAAGCTCCAGACGCTCCAGGTCGCGAACATCGCCGATGAAGTAACGGATCGGCTTTCCGGTGCCGGCGGGAAATTCCTGAGCCATCTCATACTGTTTCAACTCGTCTCGCGAGAAGACGATGCAGCGCCGCAGATCGTATTTCTCCAGCACCGTGCGAATAAACGCGCGACCAAAGGAACCGGTTCCGCCGGTTACCAGAATGGTCTTGCCGTTGAGATCAATCTGATCGACATCGAAGCGAAAATGCGTGGCGCTCATGATTTCATCCCCGTGATACTGGCACCGCCCCGAAGCCCCAGGACCTCGGCCAACGCCTCGACGACGCGATCCACATCGCTCTCCACCATCGTCGGAAACAGCGGAAGGCTCAAGCATCGCTCATAATAACGCTCGGCCCCAGGCAGCGCGGGTGTCTCGTACAGATCGCGATAATAAGGCTGTAGGTGGACCGGAATATAGTGGACCTGGGTACCGATGGATCTGTCGCGCAATTGCCGCATGACCCGGCTTCTGGTTGTTCCCAGGGCCGCGAAATCGATGAGCGCCACCGACAGGTGCCAAGCCGGATCGCATCCCGACGCAACCGTGACGGCGCGAACATGCGCTCCCAATCCGTCCAAAAGCACGGCGTAACGGTCCCGCAGTTTCCGGCGCTTCTCGACAAAACCGGACAAGCGGCGCAACTGACTGATCCCCAACGCGCATTGCAGATCGTTCAGCCGATAGTTAAAGCCCGGCTCATGCATCTCGTAATACCAGGGCGCGGCGACGCCATCGCCGTCCTCGAACGCCATATCATGGTTTCGAAAGTCCGCCGACTCGCGCACCATGCCATGATTGCGAAAACGCCTCAGCCGCTCCGCCAAGGCGTCGTCATTGGTGGTCAGCACACCGCCTTCTCCAGTGGCGATGGCTTTCACCGGATGCGTGGAAAACATCGCCGCGTCACTGCTCGCGCACGCCCCGACCGGCACCATCGCGCCCGTCCGCGAGGCCTGATCGCCGCCAAGGGCGTGGCAGGCATCCTCGGCGACGAACAATCCCTCCGCGGCGGCCCTCAAGGCGGGCATGTCAACGCAGTGCCCATTTAGATGAACCGGAAAAACCGCCTTCACCGAACCCTTTGGCGCCCGGTCCACGGCTTCCAGAAACCGCGGTGCGTCCATCAGACCGGTTTCCGGATCGACATCCGCGAAAACCACATCCGCGCCGACATAGCGCGCCGCGTTGGCGGTGGCCAGGAAGGTGACGGTCGGCACGACAACCATGTCGCCGGGGCCGAGGCCTTGGGCCAGGGCCAGAAGATGCAGCCCAGCGGTCCCGCTTGAACAGGCGACCGCGTGGCGCGCTTGAACGCGTTCCGCGAAGGCCACTTCGAACGCCTCGACACTCGGTCCAGTAGTCAGCCAATCGCCGCGCAAGACCGCCGCGACCGCCGCGACATCCTCGTCATCGATCACTTGCCGCCCGTAGGGAAGGAAATCAGCGCTCATCCTGGGGTCAATTCTCCCGCAATGCTTGGTCAAGGCTTCGCGTGATCGGCGCCAGCAAATACTCCAGCAAGGTCTGATCACCGGTGCTGATCACCGCCGTCGCCGGCATGCCTTGGATAAGATGAAGATCCGGTTGTCTGCCCAGGCTTTCGCGATCAAGCTCAATGCGCGCCTCGTAGAAAGGCGGCTGTCCGTCCTGCTGTACCACGTCAGCCGAGATATCGACGAGCTTGCCATCAATTGGCTTGGTCGTCCGCTGGCTAAAGGACGTCAGACGCACGCTTGCCTCGGCGCCAACCTCGACATTGTCGCGGTCCACCGGATCGATATTCACCTGCACGATCAACTCGTCATTCTCCGGCACGATACCCATCATCGGCTCGGCCGGCCCGACCACGCCGCCCTCTGTATGGAACCTCAAACCATAAACCCGGCCCGCATAGGGCGCCCGCACCTGCGAGCGATCAAGCGAGTCCCGGGCCGCGGTCAACCGGTCCTCCAGATCCTCGAGCGCGTTCTGGACCTCCCGCAGTTCGGACTCAACCTCCGAGGCGGCTTGTTCGACGAGGTTAATCTTCTGAAACTCGGTCTCCGAGATCGTCTGGCGCGCCCTGGCGATAAGCGCCTCACGATTGCCGATACTGCCGTGCAGTTGCGCCTCGGTCCGCTCCAGCGCGAGCAACCGTGTCTTACGCGCCAGTCCGGCCTCGTAGAGCTTGCGCAGGTCGGCGATCTCCTCGTCGATCAGTTCAAGCTGACGCTCATCCGCCTGCTGTTGGGCCGAGAGCGCCGAGATTTCCTCGCGGGTCTGGCCGACCCTTTGATTCAGCAAACTGATCTGGCTGCGCAGGGCCTTGGTGCGGTTGGCAAAGAGCCTGCTCTGCCCCTCCAGAATTTCCTGTACATAAGGGTCGGATTTCCGAGCGGTGAGAGTGTTGGGAAATGTCACCTTGCCCTTACGATCGCGCTCGGCCACCAGACGGGCTCGCATGCCGAGATTCGCCAGATACTGTTGCTCCAGGAGATCGAACTCAACCCTCACCCGCGTGTCGTCAAGTTCGACCAAGATCTTGCCCGCGGGAACCACATCGCCGTTACGCACATAGATGCGGCGAATGATGCCTCCCTCGAGGTGCTGAACGGTCTTCTGATTGCTGTCGACCTGCAATTGGCCCGACGCGATCGCGCCGCTTCCCAATTGCGCGAACGCGGCCCAGATCCCGAATATCCCGAAAAATATGAAGATGATCACGAAGCCGATGACGGTGACGCCGCGCCAGCGTTTCGGGTTCGCTGACTCCTTCATGTCGAACAGGTCTTCGACCGGCGCGATTTCCTTGCTGTCGCTCATCGCCAATCAACCTTCCGGGAGCCCATCACGGCCGACCTAAATGCCTCGCTCATCTCATTTCTGCCGTGGGAACGCGGAGATCGCCTGCACGCTCTGCACGCTAAGTGCTTCCGTGTCTTGCTTTTCGAGCTTGGGAGGCTGCAACACACGCGTACGAGGGCGGCGCGCTGGCGGCGTTGGCGGCACTGGAGCGGCGGCCTCCGCGGCGACGGGCCGATCTTGATTGGCGGCCTCGGCGGTCTCAGCCGGCGGTTGCGGAGAAGCAGCGGCGTCTGGTCCCGGCGCCGCGGGCCGGGGTTGGGGTTGGGGTTGGGGCGCGGACGTCGACGCTTGGGGCGCGGATCCTTGTGTCACGGGTGATTGGGGTCCGGCATCTCTCGATGGCCCACCTTGACCTTGGCGGGCAAACATATCCGGGGTCATCGGGCCGGTCGCCGCCGCGGGCCGCGGCGGGGCTCCGGGGGCCGGCAAGGACGGGGCTGGTCCACTGAGTTGCTGTTCGGGCGCCGGTGGCGTGCCGCCGTTCAAGAATCCCAAGACTTCGTCGCGCGGACCGTATTTCTGGATCACCCCGTTCTGCAGGATCAGCACCTTGTCCATATGGACCAGGCTTTGCGGGCGGTGCGTCACCATCACGATGGTTTTCCCAGCCTCCTTCAAGGCCAAGATCGCCGCCATCAACGCATCATCGCCGCTGGCGTCGAGGCTGGCGTTGGGTTCATCCAAAATGATGATTCGCGGGTCTCCGAACAAGGCCCGCGCCAGAGCGACGCGTTGACGCTGACCACCGGACAGGATCGCGCCGGCATTGCCGATCTGAGTGTCATACCCCTCTGGCAGTCTGAGCACCATGTCGTGCAGGCCCGCCGCCTTCGCGGCCTTGATGATCTCATTCGGGTCCGCGCCCTCCTCCAGGCGCGCGACATTTTCTGCGACCGAGCCGGTGAACAACTCGGTATCCTGGGGCATGAAGCCAATGTGTTGGCCCAAATCCTCCGCGTTCCAATCATAGGCGTCCGAGCCGTCGATCCGCACATGGCCGACGGTCGGCTTTTCCACCCCGACCAGGATCCGCGCCAGGGTCGACTTTCCCGACGCCGACGGTCCAATAATGCCCAGCGCCTCGCCGGGATGCACGTCGAAGGCAATCCTCTGCAGGATCGGCTTGGGCACGCCGGGTGGTTGAAAGCCGACATTCTCGACCGCGATATGGCCCTCGGGCGGCGGCAATTCCATCCGCTGGATCCGCGACTGCGCGCTCCGCAAGGTTTCCTCGACCACCCGATACGCGGTAATCGCCTCAATCAGGGGCCGGGCCTGACTGATGCCCATTTCCACCGGCTGCAAGGCCCTTCCCAGGATAAGGACACAAGCGATCATCATGCCCGGCGTCATCGCGGTGTTCGGATCAATGATCTGGGTCACCGCCACCGACATGATGACCATCTGGATAAGCATCCGCATCGACTTGGAAATCGCCTGGAAGATCGCGGCGCGGTCACTGGCCTTGCTCTGGAGGGTTAGGACCTGCTCGTTTTCCTTATGCCAGCGCCCGAGGATGTTTCGGCGCATTCCCATGCTTTCCACGACGGCGGCGTTGCGTACCGCCGATTCCGCGGCCTGAAACGCCTTCGAGGAATACTCCTGGGCTTCGTTCAACGCCGACCGTGTCAGTCGGTCATTCATGACACCGAGAACGAACATCACCACGGCCCCGCAGACCGCCGCCCAACCCATCGCCGGGTTCACGATGAAGATGAGAATGAGGAAAATCGGAACCCACGGCACGTCCAGCATGGTCAACATGCCGGGGCCGGTGAGGAACATCCGCAAGGTGCCGAGCGAGCGCAGGGGATTACTGTTCGGTTGCTTACCCCGGTCGAGCGCATCGACGATGATCGATGACAACAGCAAGGGCCCGACACGGCGGTCGATCCAGCCGCTGATCCGGACGAAGGAGAATGCCCGGACCGCGTCCAAGGCAGCCTGAACGCCAAGCGCGATCCCCGCCATCAGCAACAAAAGGAAAAGCGTCGACATGCTACGACTGGCGAGAACCCGGTCAAAGACCTGGAACATGAAAACCGGCAGGGTCAACATCAACAGGTTCACCGCGAAGCTGAATACCCCCGCCGCGGCAAACGCCGTGTAACAAGCCCTAAGAAGCTTATTGACCGTAACCGGTTCTTGGTTGGACATCGAGGCTACCCGGCACCAGATTGCACTGTACACGACCTGTGCAAGTTCCGCGCCAGCACCTTAGCACAGCCGGAGTCACCAATCGATATGGCATATTATCACGCATGCGCCACTAAATATTGTGGCGCTATGACGACACGGGAGCCCTCGGAACGATCAATCCTCGGTGAACTTCGCGAGATCGATGTCGCCGTGACGGAACGGAATCCAATACTTCGTTTCGCCGTTGAACTGCAGACCATAGATGTTCGTGCAATACACCTTGGTCGGAGCCGCCGCGCCCTGTAACTCGGACTCGGTTCGACCGACGTCAACCAGCTCGGACGGCTTGAAATGACCGTCCCACGCCTTGCCGACATCCGAGCGCTCTTCCTCGGCGAGATCATTGACCGTCATGGCCAGATCCCAGGTCTGCTCAAGATCGTTCCAAAGGTCGTCGAGATAGGTTCCCATCGGCGAATTCCAAAAACGGTGAGGATACGAAAAACCCTGTTCTAGTCAGCGTTATAACCGACCCACGCCATGGGGTGAAGATCGAATTTGGATTTCCCGCCAGCTTGCCGTTGCTTAGAGGCTTACAACGCCCCGCATGACCTGGACCGCGTTACCGCCGACTGTAATTGCGTCGACGCCATCCACCGAGCGGCGGACGCCGACATCAATCCGGCTCGCCCGCCCCATCTCCACGCCCTGATCGATGGTTAACGAGATGTCATGCGATCCCGTCTCCAAACTTCCCAACAAGGCGCCGAGCATCGCCGCGGCGCTGCCGGTGGCGGGATCCTCGACAATGCCGTGCATCGGCGCGAACATTCGCGAGCGAACCTGGATATCGGGGCCATCTCCAGATCGCGTGTAAACATAGAGGCCGTCCGTCGTCTCGACCGGAAGATGGGTCTTGAATCCATCCATGCGCGGCGCGCAGTGTTCAAGCGCGGCAAGGCTCGCGACTTCCACGAACACGAAACCGATTCCCAGGGTGACGAGCTGCGGCAGATGGCGCGTACTCAGGATCTCCGACCCAGCCAGGCCGGCGACGTTGGCGATGACATCTTCCTCGGACATGGGCCCAAAAGTCGCGGCGCCAGGGGCGGTGAATCGGGCCCCGGTCGCCACACCATCCTCGCGCAGGATATCAATCTCGACGAGACCAACCTTTTCCTCAAAGCGAACCTTGTCGCCAATCGGCTTGCCAAACGCTTCCCCGGCCTGCGCCAGCGCGACCGCGGTTCCGACATTCGGATGCCCGGCGAAAGGCATCTCATGTACCGGATCGAAGATCCGCACCTGGGCGGTATTGCTGGGGTCCTCGGGAGGCAAAACGAAGGTCGATTCGGAATAATTGAACTCGGCCGTGATCGCCTGCATCTGCTCGGTCGTAAGGCCGCGCGCGTCGGTGATCACCGCCAGCGGATTTCCGCCGAAAGTCCGGGAGGTGAAAACATCAAGCGTAACGAAACTGGCGTCCATGACCCGGCCTTTCGTGGCCCCGGAACCCGTCCGGCGCCCGTTGATCGATTGCTATTGAAGCGCGAC
>JADHLJ010000066.1 GCA_016780745.1 Alphaproteobacteria bacterium
TGCCGACATGGGCGTGCCAGCTCATGTCTCCGAGTATCTCAACGCCGAGGCGGTTGAGTTTCTTCAAGGTCTCGGTCGAGGGCGAAACGACGATGTGATCGCAGCCGAAGACTTGCTTCATACGCAATAGATTGCGCCATCCGACATCGGTCCAGTTGTTGCCGTCATAGGTGACCAGCAATGGGTTGAGCCCCAGCTCGTTCTTTATCACGTGAATTTGGAACCAACTGTCCTTGCCGCCGCTGACCGCGATGACGCAGTCATGACGGGAGCCGTCGCGGGATCGGTTGCTTTCCAGAATATCGCGCAGCAATCCCTTGCGTCGATCCCATTCCGCCGGCGTGATCGTGTCCTTGAGCGCGGACATCTTGCATCCGGTGCACACGCCGTCATCGTCGAACTCCATCGGCGCGGCGCTGATCGAGGGATAGAGGCATTCGGTGCACCAACGGATTGGCGGCCTGGGTCCCGGTGTCGCGGCCACGAAGTCACTGTCGCGAGCCCGGGCGAGGCGCTCGTTCACGCGGATGTCTTCCTCCGCTTCATCATAGATCGGCTCACGTGGGAACCAGCGACTGTTGAGCTTGACCGGCCGTAGCGGGACGCCGTCATCGATCATGCGCCGTTTGGCGACCGGGTAAGACAACTCGCAAAAATGGAAGATATTCGCCGCCGCCACCGCGCTTGCCCCAGCCTCGGTGATTGCCGGCGACAGGTGCTCATAACGTCCAACGCCGCCGCAAGCGATCACAGGGACATTGACCGCTTCGGTAACGGCCTGGATCAGCTCAAGGTCAAAGCCATTGCCCTGGCCGTCTCGATCGATTGAATTGAGCAGGATTTCCCCCGCGCCAAGTTCTTCGACCTTTTGGGCCCAGTCGGCGGGCGCGAGCCCGGTGCCGCGCTTGCCCGCCGCGACCATCACTTCGCGCCGCCCATCGGGGTGACGCAGCACGTCGATACTGGCAACGATGGCCTGGCTGCCGAAATTCTCGGCCGCGACACGGATGAAGTTTGGGTCGTCCACGATCGCCGAATTGATCGCGACCTTGTCAGCGCCGGTCGCGAGACGCTTCTCAATGTCGCGCGGCGTGCGGATGCGTCCTCCAAAAGTGAGGGGCATGAAGCAAACCTTGGTGATCTCCGCCAACACATCCAGGACGGTTTGACCGGCGTAGCGTTGCTGCAGGTCGTCGCGTCGAAGGTCGTGGAAGTCGGAGTCGCTGATGTCGATGACGATCAGTTCATCCGCGTTCCAATGGGAAAACCGACCGATCGTGCTGATCGGATTGCCGATGGCCTGGTGCGTGTCGAAGCCAGAGCTTCGCACCACCAGACCTTGCTTCAGGAGAACCAAGGGAATGAGGCGGGGACGGTTCACGATGATTTTTCCAAGGACGCATGGCGCGCGAGCCGGTCCATCACGGCTTTCAGAATCTCCAGCCCCACATCCAGGCTTTTCTCGGGGTGAAATTGCATGCCGATTACCCGGTCGCGGGCGACCACCGCGGCCACCGGTTTGTCTCCATGGGTGATGGTCGCGGCGACGTCACGGTTATCGCGAGGGATGAAGTGATAGCTATGCGCGAAATAGGTCGCCTCGCCATCGAATTCCCGAGGAATGAACGGGTTTTCGTGGGGGATGCTTAGATCCGACCACCCCATGTTTGGAACCCGGTCTCCGGTGCCATTGCTTGCTAGCTTTTGGACGGTTCCGGGAATGATCCCCAGTCCTTGATGCTGGCCGTGCTCTGTACTTTCCTCCGCCAGTAATTGCATGCCGAGGCAGATCCCGACCAAGGGACGTCGGCGCTCCA
Source organism: Alphaproteobacteria bacterium (assembly GCA_016780745.1). Classification (GTDB taxonomy): domain Bacteria; phylum Pseudomonadota; class Alphaproteobacteria; order Thalassobaculales; family Thalassobaculaceae; genus JADHLJ01. The sequence continues at coordinate 1,818 of JADHLJ010000066.1, forward strand.
CCGCGTGGGTTCTGAGCGCATCCGGCAACCCCGTCTCGTTAAGCCTCGTCATGGCCTGCTTGAAGGAGCCGACGCCGGGGAGGATGACGATATCGGCCGCGTCGATGTTGTCCGGCGACGAGCCAAGCGTGACTGGGACGCCGATCCTCTGAAACGCGAGTTCCACGGACTTTATGTTGCAGAATTCAAGGTCCAGCAAAAGTACCATACTGCTTTACGGATGCCCGTTGCGGGGATCATATGGCCGGATCGTCTTGTGAGAAAGGTGGTACAAGGAAGGCGAGGGCCGCGGGCCGAAGCTTTCGTACCCATATGGTGATGGCGTCATTGAAACCCTCGGTATTGATGCTCCATCGGAATTGTATCCGGTTGCCGTACCGTTTCCAAACAAACTCGTTTTCCCCGCGCGGCGGTGGCCTTTCCGCCGGTCGGCGCGGCTTACCGGGATGATGCCGATGGGTTAGACTATCGGGGTTGCACCTTGAGTGAACCCACGCGACGAGTGTCTCGGACCGGGATTGCCGCCACGATGTCAAGTCAATCGCCCGCGAACGCCGAGGAACTGATCCGTGTATTGCAACAGGGTCTGGCGTTGCATCAGTCCGGCAGGCTCGCCGAAGCCGCTGATGTCTACGCGCTGATTCTGCAAGGATACCCCGATCAACCCGAGACCTTGGATCTGTATGGCGTCCTGCTCCATCAGACGGGGAATGACGCCCAGGCTTGGGAGCTTTTGAACCGCGCGGTAACGCTACGGTCGGACTCGGCGGCTTTTCGCAATCATTTCGGCGCGGTTCAGCGCGCATTGGGGGATTTCGATGGCGCGGTCAGCTCATTCGAGACGGCATGCAGACTAGAGCCTAGCTTGCATGAAGCAGCCCACAATCTCGCGGCGAGCCTGGCACAACTGGAGCGGTATGAAGAGGCGTTGGAGGCCGCTCGCGCGGCGATTGGGCTGGCACCCGATAACCCTGAATATCGTCTCGTCATGGCGCAATGCTGTCGTCAGTTGGACCTGGACGAACAGGCGGTCGGCACGCTTCGTCACGCAATCGCCGTGACGGGGCCGGAGACGCGGCTTCAGATCTCGCTTGCGCGTTCCTTGGTGAAAACGGGGGAGGAGGAGGAAGCACGCCGCGAGGTGAAGCGGGCGATTCTCGTCCAACCGGAAAGCGCGGATGGCTACGGTCTCCTCGCCGCGTCCGGCGGGGGGATCGAGACCGCGCGACAAAGTGTGATCGTCTCTCCCGCCGACGGCCTGGCCTGGAGCCAATACGCGAGCAAGCTCTGTCAGGCGTATGAAGACGCGGACGCGATATCCGAGGCCAGGAAAGCCATCGCGCTGCGGCCGGATCTGTTGGCGGGCTATCTGATCTATTGCGATAGCGCCAACCGGAAATATCTCTTCCAGCGCGCGTTCGACGCCGCCAAACGAGGCTTGTTGATAGGCCCAAAGTCGCATCACCTGGCGGTCTCGGCGGGGTTCGGGGAGTTGCTGCTCGGCGATGTCGCGCGGGGATGGGAGCTCTACAAACGACGGCGCTTCCTGCCCGAGGAGTTGCCTCGCCTGGGATTGCCGCCCGAGTGGAGCGACGCGGAGCCGCGAGACGGGCCGTTGTTGGTTTGCTCCGAGCAAGGCCTGGGGGACGAATATCTGTTCCTGAGTTGCCTGCCCGATCTCCTTGGGATCAAATCATCGGTCATTGTGGAGTGCGACCCGCGGAACTTGGATCTGTTCTCCCGCTCTTTCCCCGAGGTTCGATTTTTCCCCCGCACCGTCAGTCAACAAGATGGGGGGAGCCCGGTTTGGGACTATCATGAGATCGTCGAGACCTTGCGCCCGACGCATCACGTTCTGGCGGGGGACCTGATGGGGCGGTTCCAGGTGGGAATGGGGCGCACGCCGCCCGGTGATGGATATATCGACGCCGATCCCGAGGAACGCCGGCTCTGGTCCGAATGGTTGGCGTCGTTGGGCGGCAAGCCAAAAGTCGGGCTCTCCTGGCGCTCGGGGGACCCGGATGCCGTGCGGTCGGAGTTCTATTTCGATCTCGAAACGGTCGTGGACGCCTTGGGCGTGGATCAGGCGTCCTATGTATCCATTGTCTATATCGATGCATCGGCTGAGATTGAAGCGCTGGCGGCATCGCGGAACATAGAAGTGTTCGACCCGCCAGACCTGGATCAGCGCAACGAGTTGGGTCGCGTCGCGGCGCTAATCTCGAGCCTGGATCTGGTTGTGTCCGTGGACAACGCGGTTGGGGCGATCGCGGCGTCTTGCGGGGTGCCCTCGATCCTATTGGAGCGCGGCATGTTTCAAATCTCGGGCGACGGCGACGCGCTTTTTGGTAATGTTCACCCCTGCTTGTCGGGCGCTGAAACATTCAACCGAAGCAAGGCCTTGGCGAAGGCCGGCGCGACACTGAAGAATCTGCTGGCCGCGTAGCGACTATCCAGATGGCCCGCCTGTTGAGCAAAGCCCGCTCGGAACCACGTGGAGATTGCAATGACTGAATCAGATCGCCTTGCCACGCTCGAACGCCGGCTTCGCTTGCTTGAGGACAAGGAAGAGATTCGCAGACTGCGAGACGACTATCACGGCTGCATCAATGACGGTCGCTTTGACGAGATCGTCGATCTCTTCACCGATGACGCCCATGTGGAGCTCGGCTATCTCGCGACCTATGTGGGGCGCAACGCCATTGATGCCGGATTTCGTGGCATGGGCGCGCCGGAACGCTTCTATATCAACCAATTTATCCATAGCCATCGGGTCAATGTCGACGGTGATGACGGAACCGGTGTGAGCTATCTCGAGGCGCGGTATGGCCGGTTCGGCACCTCATATCTGGTTAGCGGTCGGTACGATGATCTCTACCGGCGTGTGAATGGTGTTTGGCGGTTTTCCTCGATGATTGCCGAGTTCTACTACACGGTCCCGGACGGCGTGGGTTGGACCGGCGATGAGCTTCACTATCTCAAACCGAAAAACTGAGGCAGCACATATATGCTAGCGTGAAATATCACGAGATATCCATTTAGGTCGCATTGACTGACCCTTTGTGCGATGCAATATGAAGGTAAGTCTTTCTTACCTACTGGGCATCTTTCAATGATGAACGCGGTTCGCAACATATCGATGGTCGTGCTGATGGCCGTCCCCTTTATCTGGGCCATGTCGCGATTGTGCTGGAACTGCTGACCACGCCTTCACAATAGGGTCCACATCTCGGATTTCGGCTTGCGGAAGTGCCCCGCGAAGGGGACACTCGCCAGCAGGTGAAACCGAGAGATCGCCGGTGCCACGGGCCCGGCGTGGAGGGCCCGACCATGCCGCTCGACCAAGACTCCAACGCCTCGAAACGCGACTTCAAGGTTGTCGGCTCGCGCCCGATGCGCCCCGATGGCGTGGATAAGGTAACGGGCCGCGCCAAATACGGCGCCGATCTCTATGCGCCCGGAATGTTGGTGGGCCGCGTCCTGCGTAGCCCTCATGCCCATGCCAGAATCAAGGGGATCGATGCGTCCAAGGCCCTGGCGGCGCCCGGCGTGAAGGCGGTGGTGACGGCGGCGGATTTTGGCTCGGTGCGACGCAGCCTGCGCGACGTGCTTGAGAATTGCCTGGCCCAGGACAAGGCGCTCTATGAAGGGCACGCGGTGGCTGGAATCGCCGCGGTCGATGCCGAGGCCGCCGACGCGGCGCTGGCTCTGATCGAGGTGGATTACGAGATCCTACCCCATGTGACCGATGTCGAGGCGGCGATGGCGCCGGACGCGCCCCTGCTGCGCGAGGACATGATCACCAGCGGCATGGACCCGGCGCCGACCAAGCCTTCCAATATCGCCAGCTTCATGGAACTCGGTCACGGCGACGTTGCCAAGGGCTTCGCGGCCGCCGATATCGTCATCGAGCGCTCCTTCAAAACCGAGGCAACGCATCAGGGCTATATCGAGCCGCATGCCTGCCTCGCCAGCTACGCCCAGGACGACTCGGCGGATCTGTGGTGCTGCACCCAGGGGCATTTCGTGGTCCGCGATACCTGCGCTCAACTCTGCGGGATGGAGGTCTCGCGCCTGCGGGTCACGGCCTCGGAGATCGGCGGCGGCTTTGGCGGCAAGACCACGGTCTTCATCGAGCCGGTGGCGCTGATGTTGTCCAAGAAGTCCGGGCGTCCGGTTAAGATCGTCATGGACCGCGCCGAGGTCTTCAAGGCGACCGGCCCGACCTCGAGCACGGCGATGAAGGTGCGGGTCGGCGCCACCAAGGACGGCCGGATCACCGCCGGCGCCGCCGAACTTTGTTATCAAGGCGGGGCCTTCCCGGGCTCGCCGATCGAGTTCGGCGCGATGTCCGCTTTTGCCTGCTATGACCTGGAGAACCTGCATGTCTCCGGCTATGACGTGATCGTCAATCGCCCGAAACAGGCGGCCTATCGGGCACCGGGCGCGCCGATGTCGACCTTCGCGGTGGAAAGCGTTGTGGACGAGGTCGCGGACAGGCTTGGCATCGACCGCATCGACTTTCGTCTCAAGAACGCGTCCCGCAATGGGAGCCAGTCCGCCTATGGCCCAAAATTCGGCACCATCGGCTTGGTGGAGACCCTGGAAGCCGCCAAGGCGCACCCGCATTACAGCGCGCCGTTGGCGCCCGGTCAGGGCAGGGGCGTCGCCTGTGGCTTCTGGTTCAATTTTGGCGGTCAGACCAGCGTCGCGCTCAACGTGCAGATGGACGGGACCATCGGGCTGTCGCTGGGGACGCCGGATATTGGCGGCTCGCGCGCTTCGATGTGTCTGATGGCGGCGGAAGAGCTTGGCATCCCCTATGACCGGGTCCGCGCGATCATCACCGACACCGCCTCGCTCGGTTACAACGACACCTCCGAGGGCAGCCGGGTGACCTTCTCGGCGGGCATGGCGACCATCGCCGCGTCTCGCGACGCCGTGGTCAAGCTTTGTGAGCGGGCGGCCAAGATGTGGGGCATTCCGGCGGACGCGGTTGTCTGGGAGAACGGCGAGGCCAAGCCGTCGGGCTCCAATGCCGGTGAGTTTGATCCGCTCTCGCTCGCCGATATCGCGGCCAAGGCCGGCAATACGGGCGGTCCGATCGCGGGACATTCCGAGATCAACGCCGATGGCGCGGGTGTCAGTTTCGCGACCCATCTGGTGGATTCCGAGGTCGACCAGGAGACCGGACAGGTCAAAATCCTGCGCTACACCGTGATCCAGGACGCCGGCAAGGCGGTTCACCCGTCCTATGTCGAGGGCCAGTTCCAGGGTGGCGCGGCCCAGGGCATCGGCTGGGCGCTGAACGAGGAATACATCTACGGCGAGGACGGCAAGCTCCAGAACGCCGGCTTCCTCGACTACCGCCTGCCGGTCGCCTCGGACCTGCCGATGATCGACACGGTGATCGTCGAAGTCGCCAATCCCGGCCATCCCTATGGGGTGCGCGGTGTCGGCGAGACCTCGATCGTCCCGCCCCTGGCGGCGGTGGCGAATTCGGTCTCGGCGGCGGCGGGTGTTCGGCTCACCCACCTGCCGATGTCACCGCCCCGGGTCCGCGCGGCGATCGACGACGCCCGCGATGGGGGAAAATTGGCGGCGGAGTAAGTGCGGTAAGGGGCGCATCTCGTGACAAAAGTCGTGCTTTCCGGCTCCCTCAAGGCCAAGGCGGGCGCGGAGCCCGAACTGGATGTGGACGCTCGTACCATCCGGGAATTGCTCACCATCCTGGAGGAACGCTATCCAGGGCTTGCCAATGACCTGGAGCAAGGCGTCGCGGTGTCCATCGATGGCCAGATCTTTCGCGATGACTGGTATCGCGAGATCCCGCCGGACGCCGAGGTTTTCGTGTTGCCGAGATTGGCCGCGGGATAGCGGAAACGCGAGGCGTCGAGGAACGGCCGCTAGCGGGGCGGCTTATCCTTTAATGATGCTTCCCAACCCCGTCGTTCTTGCCACGTCCAACGCCAAGGTCGCGACCGTGGTGTCCTGCGCGCCGGTGCCGGTGAGATCCGCGATAGTGATATCTGTCGGAGAGCGCCCGCCGGAATGGGCGCGCTTTACAATATCACCGAGTTCCGGCGGGTCCTCTGTCATCAGGCCCACCTCGCGCGCGCCCCGAAGCTCGCCGAGTGTCGCGCATTGCGCCAACCGATCCGTGACATATAGATCGGCCGCGGCGAGCGCTTCCGGTTCGAGTTCCTGCTTTCCACTGAAGTCCGAACCCATCGCGGTGATATGCAGGCCAGGGTGTAGCCAGTCCCGTTTCAGGATCGGTTTTCGTGCCGCCGTGGCGGTGATCACAAGCTGGCTTTCACGGACCACCGTCTCGGCGCTGCTGTCGGCGCCGGCGTCAATCCCAAGGTCCTTGAGTTGAGTCGCGCATTCCTCGGCCTTGGCCATGTCTCGGCCCCATATTAGTACCCGCGAGAACGAGCGAACCAGAAGCGCCGCCTCGACTTGCAGGCGGGCCTGCTCTCCGGTGCCGAGCACGCCGACGGTCTCGACGTTTTCCGGGGCCATGTATTTCGCCGCCACCGCGCCCGCCGCCGCCGTGCGGACCGCCGTCAGATATCCATTGTCCAACAGCATCGCCTGGAGCAGCCCGGTCTCGGCGGAGAACAGCATCATTAGGCCGCTCAAGTTCGGCAGACCCAGCGCCGCGTTATTGCCGAACGACGACGCGACTTTCAGCGCGAACCCGGCGTAACCCGGGATATAGGCGGTCTTCATATCCATTTCGGCGTGGATGTCCGGCACCTCCACCGACATGATCGGCGGCATGATCACCGTGCCACTGGAGAGCGCGCGAAACGCGTCCTCGGCGACACGGATGGCGTCCGCGTCGATCTTCACGCAGGCCCGTAGATCTTGCTCGGTAAGGATGAGAATGTCGCGCATCGGATCTCTCGGCTTGATTGTACCGCCGGAGCCTAGCATCGTGACGGTCTTTGAAACTAGGTGGCGAGCATGGCGCACGCTGAACTCGAACAAACACGATCGCTGCTGGACGCGCTCATCGGATTTCCGACGGTCTCGTCGGAGTCAAATCTGGCGCTGATCGATCTTTGCGCCGAGCGGCTGGAGTCTCTCGGGGCGCGGCTTGACGTGACTCGCGACGAGAGTGGGGCCAAGGCCAATCTCTTCGCCACAATCGGACCGGATGTCGATGGCGGCGTGGTGCTATCAGGGCATACCGACGTGGTGCCGGTCGCGGGCCAGCCCTGGACCGGCGATCCTTTCAAGGCTCGCGACGATGGCGAGACCATCACCGGGCGCGGGGCCTGCGACATGAAGGGGTTTATCGCCGCCGCGCTCGCCATGGCGCCGCGGTTCGCCGAGAGCCGGCTCACCCGTCCCGTGCATTTGGCCTTCACCCATGACGAGGAGGTCGGCTGTCTCGGCGCGGGCCGGATGCTGGAGGCCCTGGTCGCCACCGGGAGGCGCCCCAAGGTCTGCATCATCGGCGAGCCGACGGAGATGCGGATTATCGAGGGGCATAAGGGCGGCCATGAGTACACGACGGAATTCACCGGCCTGGAAGGCCATGCCTCGCTGCCCGGCCAGGGGGTCAACGCGATCGAATACGCCGCCCGCTTCATTGGCAAGTTGCTGGAGACCCAGGAAACATTGAAGGGGCGGGCGCCGGCGGATAGCCGTTTCGAGCCGCCCTATTCGACGATCCAGACCGGTGTCATCGAGGGCGGGATCGCGCGCAATGTCATCCCCCGACATTGCTCCCTCGATTGGGAGATGCGCCCGGTGAGCCGCGATGACGCGGATTTCGCGCTGAGCACGATCCGCCGCTACGCCACCGAAGAGCTTTTGCCCCGGATGCGCGCGGTGTCGCCCGAAGCCTCCATCGTCACCCATGTCATCGGTGAAATTCCAGGGCTGGAGCCGATGACGGATTCTGAAGCCGTTGCTCTCGCCAAGGCGCTGACCGGCGAGAACGCCTCGGAGGTGGTGTCCTTCGGCACCGAGGCGGGGCTCTTCCAGGCCGTGGGAATAGACACGGTGGTCTGCGGTCCTGGCTCGATTGAACAGGCCCACAAGCCGGACGAATTCGTCTCGTTGGATCAGCTCGACCAATGCCTTGGGATGATTGAGAGATTGATACCGAGACTGGCCGGTTAGTTTGTTTTTTGTTCAGTGATCGCGGTCCACGTGCGGCCCAGGTTGGTCTCCATTGGCGCGGGTGAGGCGTTTCGCGCTATGGTGTCCCTTGGAAGTCCGACAGGAAACCTTGGATAACGACGACATGGCGACGATCGGCGAGAGTTTTCATGAAGATGAACGTCCAAGGCGGAGTCTACCGCCCGCTCTGGTCAAGGAACTGACGGTTCAGGATGATCGCAAGGCCTGGCTTGGGTTGATTGAGCTGTACGGCGTCATCGCGGTGCTGATCGCGGTGGCGGTCTGGGCGTGGCACCCGCTTGTGGTCCTGGCCGTCATGATCCTGATGGCCACGCGGCAACAGGCTTGTTTCGTGCTGGCTCATGACGCCGCGCATTATCGGCTATTTCGAAACCGGACCCTGAACGATATCACCGGTCGGATTACCGGCGCCATCGTCGGGATCTCCATGTGCACCTACCGGGTCACCCACCGGCTGCATCACAACCACCTTTACGAGAAGCAAGACCCGGATATTCCGTTGAACGCCGGTTACCCGCGCGGGCGGGCCTATCTGTTGACCAAACTGTTCAAGGATCTGTTCGGTCGCACGGCCTTCAACACCTATCGCTATTTCTTCGGCGCGCCGGTGATCAATGACGAGACCGGTGATGCCAATCGACCGCTGAACGATACCTCGCCCCGGCTTCGCGCCGCCGCCAGGGCCGATCGCTGGTGGGTGGTCGGGTTTCACGTGGCGATGCCGGTCGCGGCCTGGGCGGGCGGATTTTTCGTGGAGTATCTGCTGCTCTGGGCCTTGCCGCTGGTGACCTTCCTGCAACCAATCCTGCGGTTGCGGGCGATTTGCGAGCATGGCGCGGTGCGCGACTTTTCCTCGCCGCTGACGGCGGCGCGCACGAATATCGGGCCGCGTTGGCTGATGTGGTTGTTCTTTCCGTATCAGGTGAATTTTCACATCGAACATCACATGTATCCGTCAATTCCATTCTACAATTTGCCGCGCGCGCATGACGAAATGATGAAGCACGGCGTCTTGACCGAAGCCGAGGTGCGGGATCTGGGCGAGACCCTCCGGATGGTCATTGCCGACCGACCCGCCGAAACAGTCGAGACCAAGGCCGCGTAAAACCGGGCGCCGCCGCGCCGAGCTTTATGGGCCCCGATTACCTAAGGCCTTGCGACGCCTCGCGCCGACGTCGACAATATCCGCCCGACTGGCAATTTCGGCGGTTCATCCATGACTACCCGCGCCCCACGCCTTAGCACTGCGCCCGACCTCGCCGCCATTGACGGCCTGACATCCTTGGAGCGGGCCAGGCGGCAACCGCTTATGGTTGGGCTGTTTCTTCCCCATCAACAGGGCGCGTGGTCGCCCTCCAAGGCGCCGCGTCGCACCGATTGGAGCTTCGCCTACAACGCCGAATGCGCCGTTCAGGCCGAGGAAATGGGCTTTGATCTGGTCTTCGCGCTGGCCCAATGGCTCGGCAAGGGTGGCTATGGCGGGGATATCAAGTTCCGCGAGAACACGTTGGATCCGTTCATCGCCTCGGCGGGGCTCGCGCCGCTGACCCGCAACCTGTTGCTGATCTCGACCGTGCACGTGCTCTATGGCTGGCACCCGCTGCATATCGCCAAGTACGGCGCGGTGATCGATCACATGGCGGGCGGTCGCTGGGGCATCAACGTGGTCACGGGCTACAAGGACAAGGAGCCTCGGATGTTCGGCCTGCCCAAGATCGAGCGGGACGAGCGTTACGCGCGGGCGAGCGAGTTCACGCGGATCATGAAGACGCTGTGGACCAGCGACGAGGAGCTCGATTTCGATGGCGCGTGGTGGCGGACGGAAAAAGCCTTTGTCGCGCCGAAGCCGGTGAACGGTCTGCCGGTCCTCGTCAACGCCGCGTCATCGGGCGCGGGGCTGGACTACGCGACCGATCATTCGGATCTGATCTTCGTGACGTCCCCCGCCGGCGCCGATCCGGCAAAGGCCTGCGAGTCGCTGCCGGCCCATATCGCGCGGATCAAGGACATGGCCGCCGCCAAGGGGCGGGACATTCGCGTCATGTTGAACCCGCACGTGATCTGCCGCCCGACCGATGCCGAGGCTTGGGCCTGGCGCGACCAGATCCTGGCCGAGCGGGACGAGACGGCGGTCGGCAACTTCGTGGCCGATTTCATGGGCGGTGACCAGACCTCATGGAAGGGGCACAGCATCGAGAATTGGGCCGTCGGCGGCAATGTGCATCTCGTCGGCTCTCCTCAAACCATCGTTGATTGGATGGTTAAGTTGAAAGCGGCGGGGGTGGACGGCGTTCAGATCAACTTCTTCGACTTCCTGCCGGACCTCGCCTATTTCCGCGACGCCGTCTGGCCTCTGATGCATGAGGCCGGGTTGCGAAATTCCCAACCGGCTTAAGCCACCGAGAGGATAGAATGCTCGATTTCTCCTTCACCGAGGAACAGGAACGGGTTCGCGATATGGTGCGCCGGTTCTGCGAGGCCGAGATCGCCCCGCTGGCGCAAGAAGCCGACGAGACCGAGACCTTTCCGCGAGAATTGTTCCAGAAATGGGGCGAGGTCGGCTTGCTTGGGGTGCGTTATCCCGAGGCCGATGGCGGGGCGGGCATGGACAAGATCACCGACTGTCTGATCCGCGAGGAGATGAGCGCGGTCAGCCAGGGTTTTGCCTCGGCCTGGTCGGCGCATACCCATCTCGGAATCTGGCCGATCTGGCGCGCCGGCACCGAGGATCAGAAACAGCGGTTCTTCAAGCCGGCCCTCGCCGGTGAGAAGATCGCGGCATTCGGATTGAGCGAGCCGGATGTCGGCTCCAATGTGCGCGGCTTGAAGACCCGGGCCGAGAAGGTCGAGGGCGGTTGGCGTCTCAATGGTTCGAAGATGTACATCACCAACGCGCCGATCGCCGACTTCATCCTTCTGGCCGCCCGCACCGACGCCGAGCAGAGCGCCAGCGCGATCAGCCTGTTCATCGTCGAGCTTCCCAACCCCGGCTTTGATATCAACAGCTTGAAAAAAGAAGGTATCCGCGCCTCGGAGACCGGGTTGATCCATATCGAGGATGCCTTCGTGCCCGATGATTGTCTGCTGGGCGGTGAGATCGGGACTTATCCGATCATTCTGGAGTCGCTGTCCGAAAACCGGATCGGGGTCGCCGCGAACGCGGTGGGGATCGCGCGGGCGGCGCTTGATGCTTCGCTCGCCTATGCCCAGGACCGCCAGATCGGCAGCCGCCGGGTCAGCGATTTCCAAGCCATTCAGCACAAGCTCGCCGACATGGCCGCCGATATCGAGGCGGCGCGCTGGATCGTTTTTCACGGCGCGTGGCGGGTCGATCAGGGCACGCTCGACGCCGCCACCGCGTCGAAGGCCAAGCTAATCGCATCCGAAACCGCGCTTCGGGCGACGGAAAACGCCATACGGATACACGGCGGCGCCGGTATCATGCGAGACTATCCCGTCGGTCGCTATCACCGGGACGCGCTGGTCTATGTCATCGGCGAGGGTACCAGCGAGATCCAGCGCAACATCACCGCGCGCGGGCTCGGCCTATAGGCGACAAGGCGGGAATGGCGATCGTCGCGCCACGCGGGGGAGAGAAGCGACATGATCTACGATTACATCATCGTTGGCGGAGGCTCCGCCGGATCGGTGCTGGCCAATCGGCTGTCGGCGAAAAGCTCGAACAAGGTTCTGCTTTGCGAGGCCGGCCAGGACACGCCCCACGGCAAGGTGCCCGAGGAGGTTCTCGACAGCTATCCGGGGCTCGCCTATCTCAATCCCAACTTCACCTGGACGGACCTTAAGGTCACGACAGAGGTCATCTCGCACAACAATCCAGAGGAACAGAAGCCGCCCAAGCGGGTCTATGAGCAGGCTCGGATCCTCGGCGGCGGCTCATCGATCAACGGCCAGATGGCCAATCGGGGGGCGCCCGCCGATTTCGATGAATGGGAGGAACGCGGCGCCGACGGCTGGAACTGGGACAGCGTGCTGCCCTATTTCAAGAAGGTCGAGCGCGACATGGACTTCGAGGGCCCGCTGCACGGCAAGGAGGGCCGCATCCCGGTGCGCCGGATCTTCCCGGACCTATGGAGCGAGCACGCCAAGGCGATCGCCGAGGTCTACAAGGAGATGGGTTTCGACTATCTCCCCGATCAGAACGGCGAATTCGTGGACGGGCATTTCCCGATCACCATCTCCAATGCCTTCGAGCGCCGGGTATCGGCGGCGATCGGCTATCTCGATCCCGGCACCCGGATGCGTGATAACCTGCATATCTCAACTTTCACTCAGGTCACCGAGCTGTTGTTCGAAGGGACCAAATGCGTCGGCGTGAAGGCCCGGGTCGAGGGCAAGGAGACCGAGTTTCGCGCCAATGAGGTGATTCTCTCCTCCGGCGCCATCCATTCGCCGGCGCATTTGTTGCGTGCCGGAATTGGCCCGACGGGCCATCTGCATGATCTGGGTATCGAGGTCCGCCATAATCTGCCGGGCGTCGGCCAGCGGCTCATGGATCACCCCTCGATCGCGGTCGCGGCGTTCCTGGAGCCCTTCGCGCGGATGGGCGACTTTACGCGCCGGCACCTGATGGTCGGCCTCAGATACACCTCGGACATTCCCGATGCGCGCCAGGGCGACATGTTCGTGGCGGCGGCCAGCAAATCCTTCTGGCATGAGGTTGGCAAGCAATTCGGCTCGATGATCATCTTCGTCAACAAGACCTATTCCGAGACCGGCGAGGTGACCTTGACCAGCAAGGATTGGCGCGACGAGCCCAGCGTTGACTTCAACCTACTCTCCGACAAGCGCGACCTGGACCGTCTGATGGAGGGCGTGCGGCTGATGGCCAAGGTACATGCAAATCCCAAGATGGCCCGTGTCGCCAGCGGCGCCTTTCCCGCCGTTTGGGGTGACAAGGTGCGCCAGTTCGGCACCAAGACCACCTTCAACGAGATGTTTACCGGGCTCGCCGCCAAGCTGCTGGACGGCCCGAAACCGCTACGGAACTTCCTGATGGACAAGTTCGTGGTCGATGCCTACACGATGAAGGACGTGCTGGAGGACGAGGAGAAGATGGAGGAATTCGTGCGCAAGGGCGCGGTCGGCGTCTGGCACGCCTCGTGTTCCTGCCGGATGGGCCGCGCCGATGACCCGATGTCGGTGGTCGAC
>JADHLJ010000067.1 GCA_016780745.1 Alphaproteobacteria bacterium
CGCCGCCTTCCGCGTCGCCGGCGCCGAGGCCTTCAAGTCGGCGGGGATCACTCATTCCGAAGTTGATCACCTGATGATCTATGATGCCTTCGCGCATCTGCCGATCTATGGGCTGGAGGATCTGGGCTTCGTCGGTCGCGGCGAGGCCGGCCCCTTCATCGCCGAGGGCAACACCCGTCCCGGCGGCAAGCTGCCGCTCAACACCAATGGTGGCGGGCTCAGCTATATGCATTCCGGCATGTACGGCATGTACGCCTTGCAAGAGGGCGTCCGCCAGATGCGCGGGACGGCGCCGGCCCAAGTGCCTGGCGCGGAAATCTCCGTCGTCCACGGGGTCGGCGGCATGTTCAGCGCCAGCGGCACGATCGTGATGACGAATGTGAAATAGCCGCGGGCATTTAAAAGCTCCGAAGCCGCCGTCCGGACCACGCGCCGGGCGGCGGTTTCTTTTTGGGGGTGGGCGTTTTCATCGCCGAGGATGTTACGATATTTTGCGTCGGTGAATTTGGCGGAGAGCCGGTTTGTTGAGGGCATTCAAAACTCTTGTGTTTGCGATCATCGCGATCGGTTCATTCTTTCCACCTTCCGCGTGGTCGACGAGTGCCCCGTGCCCGTCATCAATCGAGAATTTGTGCGGCTCACCCCGCGTCCAAAAACTTATCAATCTCCAACACGAGATTGAGCGCGCGTCGGCGCCGGGTCGCTCGCAAGATCGTTTCGAGGCACAAATAGACACGCTCAACCGGATGTTCGATATCGGGCTGATCCGCGGCGTGGCGATTTATCTCGCCGAGCGCAAGACGTCGCTTGGACGGGTTGAGAACGCTCGAGAAATTTTAGGCGCGGCGGTCAGCCGAAGCATGGCGCTGTTTCAAACCCTTCCCCTGGTCAATCCGAGCAGCGACGGGTTCGATGTTTTCGACCTTCTGGCGCATTTGCACCGCCACGGCGAACAGGAAGCGGCGGGCCGCTCGCTTGATCATTTCCTGGACTATGTCGAAGCGAGTGTGCCGGGCTATGAGGGTGGCCTGCTCTTGGGCGAGGGAGGACGGCTTCTTGGCGAATGGGAGAAGCCAAGCGCCGCGAGAGCCGCCTTTGATCGCGCCCGACGTTTCGCGCGACGTCAGCCATTGCGGGATGAAATGGTCGACTATCCGCGATTCTTCATCCTGATCCATATCACACAACGCGCGTCCGAAGCCGGGTTTCAGGATCTTGCGCGAGCCGCGTTGCAAGAAGCCGAGACGCTACGGGTGCGGGAACATTCGGGCGAGCCTGATTTGGAAAGCGTGGTGATGGGCATGCGCGGGTTTATTGAAAGTCGGTAGTGATCTTGCATATGGGCCGTGTGTTGCGGATAGCGGTTCCTCTTGGAACTATCTCGGCGTGAAAAAAATTCAATTTCTGATAGCGGTAAGGCCGCCTTCTTCGTCGATTGTTGGGCGCAATTTGCTTATTGAATGGTCATCGCGTCGACCAAGTACCATCCGCAGCTCGCCGGGCGTGCAAAAAATTGCACGAAGAATTGGCTATTTTCTTGCAACGAGCATGGAATGGTCGATATATTTTATTTGTTGTGCAATTTTTTGCATGGGCAAGGTTATGATCGGTGGATACGCACCAAAAGTTCGCGTGATGTTGGAGAGGGGCGGGTTTCGCTGTCATCGGTTTGTTGCGGAAGGATATATATCGCGTCCGGACTTGGCTCGACATGCTGGGTTGGCGAATGGGACCCTAAAAGGAATAGAAGCTTCAGATTTCTTTCCTTCGGTAAAGACGCTTCATGCCCTCGAGTCGGTGATTCCCGTGGACTATCAACTTTATCCGATAGCGTTAAATGGTGAGTTGATTGATGTGTCCCACTATGTGGAAGGGCGCCGATTTGCCAGTTCCGGGCGGCTCGAGTCAGAAAAATGCTACCTCGACCGTGAGGCGGTGGACAGGATTGATGGCAGTCAGATGGCCAAAATCCGGAGAGCCGCTGAGCAACTCTCCGGACGCGATGGTGCGGTTCCGGAAAAGCAGTTTGACCGATTGGTGTTTAAATCCCTAGCACCAGAAGCCGCCGTGCACGTTGTTGATGTTACCGACCCTAGACCAGAAGGTTTTGTATACGAGGTCTGGGATTCGACGACAGGCTGGCGGGACAGCCAGGATTTGACCGGTTACCGCGTGTCCGATGCATCGGATACCGTTCTGATGGATTGTACCTTCGAAGATTTTAAGGCATGTCGGGATCTCCGTTGGCCGAACTTCGCGGCGATTTCGAGGAAATTCTCAAACGGGAAGGAAAGGCAGTTTCTCCGCTATTTGCACCCGATCTCGGGAAGTCACGGAAGCCTTAAGGTCTTGTGTATTTGCCGCCCGAAGGAGTTCCACACGTGACCTTATCTCCTCTAGCGCTTCATTTTTCGATGACCAATATAGCGTTAGGTCATGTGTCTCATCGACATGTGGGAAATAATGCGTTGGTAGCTTTGCTCGGTGCTTATACCCGTAACGGCGAATTGGTATATCGGCATTCGCTATATCAGGGAATGCAGTTGTCACCGTGTAGTCAACATCTTCCATTGTAGCGAAAACCCAATGCAAGCTGCCCAAATACCAACTGAACGCTTTTCCAGGAACGAAGCTTTCCATAGCTCCGCCAATGCTAATCCATCCGGAATTGGTGTGAACAGAACGCGGGTCAAGACCGCTATGAATTTTGGAAAATCCAAAAGATTTTGGATTGTCCATCCAGATCTTGCCGCTTTCAACTTCTTGCACGAAACTTTCCGTTTCGATAGTGCGCCAAGCTCGAGTCGCGACGACATTCTCATTGCCATCCAGGATAGAAACGAAGCGGCTTTGGGACTGGTCACAAAAACGCGGATTGAAGGGGCTGGGGATTCTGGCTCCTTTCGACATTCTCAACTCGCGCCATCTCTGCATGTCATTACCAACAATATAGGAGAAGCCATTCTCTAGTAATTTCTGAGAAACGAGATCTTGTAGTGCTTTAGCTGAGTATTTTTCGCGCATGTGTGCCTCCTTGGTTGGAATACGCGAAAATATTCTACTTGTATGAGGGTTTATCGCCATTTTTCCTGGCGATAAGCGTCTTCTTAGATATGAAACAGCGCAGAGAAGCGTAGGTGTTCGATTGAGAAATAGGTGAAGTTATGAAAAGAACCGTTCGAAACATCGAAGTAGCGGGTCGTCGAACGAGCTTCCGATTGGAGGATACGTTTTGGGAGGGCATGCGACGGTGTGCGCGCGACAGGGGGGTCTCCATCGATGAGTTGATAGACCAGGTTGTCGCGCTTCACCGGGGATCCAAGGCAACGATGACATCCGCGGTGCGGGTGTTTTTAATCCGTCATTTTCAAGAGCTTGCGGGCAATCAGGCCCTGGCGAGGAAGAGCTAGATGAACGATCATGACCCGACGGTCCCAGCCCGATTGAACATTGAAATCAAAGGGCGGCGTACCTCCTTTTCCCTGGAAGCAGGGGTCTGGGACGCGCTTACACAGATGTGTCGAGACCGTGAACAAAGCATGGACGAACTGTGCGAGGAAATCGTCGAGAACGCCGACGAAGGAGTCAGTATGGCATCCTCGATCCGCACCGCCGTTTTGCAACATTTCATGGACAGCGTCGAGGCGGCCTAACCCCGAATCGACGCGAATCGGGCGCCTTGTCGGGTGCCGGAAGTCGTTGAGATTGAACATTTTTTCACATGCAGACAGATGAGTGTAGTATCTGTTGGAATTTAATAATAAATTAAAATGAAGTTCCAGAGAATTCCATATTATGCCGGTTGAGTGACTGGTTAGGCGGATTTTGAAGGCGGGAACGACTGTCCCACGAATTCGATCTTCGTGAAATCTCGTCGCGCCGCAAGCGAAGCCGGGTTTGGCGCGGTCGATCACGTCGTGTGGGTCAATTCCTAAAACCGATGACCTTGATCGCGAGCAATGCTAAGCCTTGGATATGAAAGCACTTCCCTCCACGGTGTCGCCGTATCAGCGCACCAAGACCTTCACCCAGGACACGGTCCCCAAGGGCCTGCTCGGCGATCACAACACCAAGGCGGGGGTCTGGGGTGTGATCACGGTGCTCGAGGGGCGGTTGGAATATGTGATCCCGTCGACCGAAGAGACGGTTATTCTCGACCCGGTAACGCTTGGGATTGTTGAGCCAGAGGTCCGGCATCACGTAACGCCGCTGGGCGAGGTGGCGTTCTTCGTCGAGTTCTACCGGTAGAAGATGCGGGCGTTACGGCGTTTTATCGGGCTTCACGCCTTGCTTTCCGCCGTCGGCCTGGCGCAAGGCGGGGCCCGCGCGACCGGACAATAGTGGCAGTCTTTCATTCGCGCGACTGAAGCCGAGGCCCTGGCGTTCGCCAGGGCGACGGAGGGGGGAAAAGTTGTTTCGTCGTCCTGGCGCAAGGCAGGACCCCGCGATGGTGCAACCTGGGGCGATCTTTCATTCAAGTGGCTGATGCCGAGGCCCTGCCGTGCGCCAGGGCGACGGTCAGGGTTTATCTAAATCCGACCGGAAGCCAGCCGCCCCTAAACCCCAAATAACCGCCGGGCGTTGCCGGTCAGCATCGCGTCTACATCGCTGTCGGAATAGCCGGCGGTCTCGATAACCTTGCGTGGCTCCTGATCGCCGATCGGGAAGGGGTAGTCCGAGCCGAGCATCACCTTGTCGACCCCGACCTTGCCGGTCAGGAACCGGAGCACGTCGGGCTGAAAGACGATGCTGTCGAAATAGAGCTTGTGGAACTGTTCCACCGGGTCGACCACCTGTTCGGGGAAGGCCTTGTGGTTACGCTCCAGCCGCCCGAGCATATAGGGCAGGGCGCCGCCGCCGGTGCTCGCCACCACGACCAGACCGTCAAAGCGCGTCAGGTGCCCGGTGAACAGCATCCGGCTGATCGAGACCGAGACGTCGCAGACCCGGCCCACCGCGTTCATCATCTGCATATCGTGCAGCCGCGCGTCGTCGGAGCCGAACATCGGGTGAATGACGATCGGCGCCTTGAGCTCCGCCGCCGCTTCCCAGAACGGATCGAGGTTTGGGTCGTCGAGATTGCCGTGGGTGCCCTTGTTTTGCGTTCCGATCATCGCGCCGGGCATGCCGGCCTTGACCGCCTCGCGCAGGACTTGGGCCGCCAGCTTGCCGTCTTGCAGTGGGACGGTGGCGAGCGGGACCAGCCCGTCCTTGTCGCGGCACTCAGCGAGCATGCCCTCGTTCAGGAACCGGCTCCAGTCCGCGCCCTCCTCGGCGGGGATCTCATAGCCGAAGCTGTCGAGCCAGCCGCCGGGCAGCTGCAGATCAACGCCGGTGCCGGCCATGAACTGTTGGCGCGGCTCGAACAGCCGTAGCTTGGGCATGATCGGGCGGGTCGGCTTACCGCCGTTGAAGGCGAGCTGGAACTTGTCATCCTCGCGGATCAGCTTGACCGAGGGAAACTCGGACGCTTTGGCGCTCATCGCCTCCAGGGTGGCCTGGGGCAGGATATGGGCGTGGGTATCGATGATCATTCTGTTAACTCTCCGTTTCCGCCAGCTGGTCCGCCAAAAGGTCGGAGAGCAGGCTCGCCCGCATCGGCAGGGTTAGACACTCGATATTGAAGGGCGAGAGCGCGTCATTGATGGCGCTGGCCACGGCGGCCGGCGCGCCGAGATAGCCGCCTTCTCCGACGCCCTTCTGGCCATGACTGGTCAGCGGCGAGGGGGTGCAATGCTCCGCCAGCTTGATGTCGGGGATCTCGTGCGACGAGGGCATGACATAGTCCACGAAAGTGCCGGACAGCAACTGACCACCCGGCTCGTACGAGAACTCCTCGTAGAGCGCCGCGCCGATACCGTGCGCCGCGCCGCCGATCACCATGCCGCGCACGATGTCGGGGTTGATCACCGTGCCGCAGTCATGGGCGATGCAATAGTCCGGCAACGTGACCTTGCCGGTCAGCCGGTCGATCTCGGCATAGACGATATGGGCGGCGAAGGAATAGCAGGGATACATCTGCACCCGCCCATCCGCCGTCGGCAGGGTGCCGCCCTTGGGCACCTGGAGCACGTGGATCGCCTGCATGCCCGGCTCGGTCAGTTCCGGCGGCATGTTGTGAAACTCGCGATGCGAGATCAGTGCGATCCTGGCGAGCGAGAGTGATTGGCTCGGGTCGTCGACCGCGCTTACCACGCCATTGGCGTAGCGGACCTGATCCGTTGTCCGCCCGAGATTATGCGCGCCGATAAGGATCGCCTGGTCGCGGATCTTCTTCGCCGCGCCCGCCGCCGCGCCGCCCAGCATGATCGCCATCCGGCTGGCCACGGGCGTGTTGCCGGGCATGCCCGATAGCGTATCGGAGTGAACCACGCGGATATCGTTCGGATCGATTCCCAGTTCCTCGCCGATGATGGTCGCGGCCAGGGTTTCGTGTCCCTGGCCCGAGGTCGAGGTCGCGATGGTCGCGGTAATACCGCCGGTCCGGTCGACCTTGACCACGCAGGATTCTGGCCAGGTGGTCGTCTCGTTCTTGGGGTTCAACAGCGGCTCGAAGGCAGAATTACCGCCGCCGGGTTCAAGACAGGTGGCGATGCCGATCCCGGCGATCTTGCCCTCGCGCCGCGCCGCGTCCCGGCGAGCCAACAGCACGTCGAATTGCGCCAGGTCCCGGGCCATCTTGAAGACCGTGTGGTAGTCACCGCTGTCATATTCCGAGCCGCTGGGGATCAGGTACGGGAACTGATCGGCGCGGATGAAGTTGCGCCGTCTGACCTCCAGCCTTGAAAGACCAAGCCGCGTGGCGACCTTGTCGACGGCGGTCTCGATCGCGACATTGGTGGGCGACATGCCGAAGCCGCGCACCGCCGCCTGGCCGGTCTTGTTCGTCGAGACCGCGATGGCCTCGTATTCGACGCTGTTGATCTGGTAGGCGCCAACGATGGCGCTAACGGGCTTGCCGAGCTGAAACGGCGCGCGACCGGTCTGACCGCCGACATCCTCGATGACCCGTAGCTTCATCGATCTGATGAGACCGTCATCGTCAAAGGCGACCGCGACGTTGAAATGCCGATCGGGGCCGTGCATATCGCCGCCGACCATATTCTCCAGCCGGTCCTCGATCAGCCGGATCGGGCGACCCAGGCGGCGTGCTAGAAATCCCGCCAGAACGGTATGTTTGATCCCGCGCTTGACTCCATAAGAGCCGCCGACATCGACATCGTAATGGGCACGGACTTGGTTGACGGGAATGCGCAGGGCGCCGGCAATCTGCTCGGCATAGGACGGCATCTGAATCGAGGCCCAAACATCCAGGATCTCGGTGCCCGTATCCCATTCCGCCACCACGCCAAATGTTTCCACCGGCACAGGCGCGCTGCGGCCCCAGCGTAGCTTGAAGGAAAGCTCATGGGGCTGGCCGGCGAAATCCTCGGCGACGGGACCCCAGGTGAAGGTACGGCGATATAGAATGTTGGAGCCGTGACCCGCGTGGACCGGCGGCGAGGTCGGCTCGAGGGCCTCCTCGGCGTTGATAACGTGGTCGAGAGGTTCGTAGTCGACTTCCACCAATTCGGCGGCGTCCTCCGCCAGGGCCCTGGTCTCCGCGATTACGGCGGCGACCCATTCGCCGGCGTAACGCGCCACACCAACGGCCAGCGGATAGCATTTGACCCCGGGCGTATCGACGGCGTTGGCCAGCGGGTTCGCCTCGCCCGCCAGGACATTGCCGGTCAGAATTTCCACCACGCCGGGTAAGGCGGCGGCCTCGGAGGTGTCGATCGTCGTGATGCGCGCCGCCGGATGCGGGCTGGTCACCAGGGCGACATGGAGCATGCCGGGGCGATTGATATCGGCGACGAAATGTCCGGCGCCGGTGATGAAGCGTCCGTCTTCCTTGGGGCGGCGTTTGGCGGAGACGAAACGCCGGGCGGATTGCTCAGTCATCGCCGTTCTCCGCCCCACTGCCTTCGGGTGATTGCCGCATGCGTGCGCCGGCGAGCCGGATGGCATCGACGATCTGTACATATCCGGTACAGCGGCAGAGGTTCCCGGCGATCGCCTCTCGGATCTCCTCGTCGCTCGGATCCGGGTTGCGGGCTAGCAGATCCTGTCCGGCGATCAACATGCCGGGGGTGCAGTAGCCACATTGCAGCGCGTGGGTTTCCCAGAACGAATCCTGAAGAATGCCGAGCGTGCCGTCGTCCTCTCGCAACCCCTCGACCGTGGTGATCGCGTGCCCGTCGGCCTGGACCGCGAACATCAGACAGGATCGGATCGGCTCACCGTCCAACAGGACCGAGCACGCGCCGCATACCCCATGCTCGCAGCCCACATGCGTGCCGGTAAGGGCAAGCTGATCACGCAGGAAATCGACGAGGGTTTGCCGAGGTTCAACCACGGCCTGGCGCGTCACGCCGTTGATGGTGACGGAAATCGCATGCGTCATGACGTACGGCCCTCGGTTCTTTTGATTTCGGCCTTGTCCCGCGCCATCTTGATCACCCGCGCGAGCATGCCCGGTGCCACGCGCCGTCGATAGGCGGCGCTGGCTTGAACATCGCTCTCTGGGCTGAGAAGCGGATTGATGAGTTGGACGGCGTCGTCGATTTCGCTGTCGCCAAGGCGGGAGCCCGTCAGGGCTTCCATCGTGGGGCCGCAGAGAACCGGAACCGGCGATGCGCCGGACGAGGCGAGACGGATATGGCCGCAGCTTCCATCCTCGGCCAAACCAAGTTCGGCGGCGGCTCCGATGATGGCGTAGTCGCCGGCGCGTGGGCTGATCTCATCAACCGCGACGCCAATGGATAAGGCCGACGGCGGTTTTGGGAACTGGATCTCGGTCAGACACTCTTCGTCCAGAATGGCGGTTTCCATCGCGCCGACCGAAAACTCGGCGATGTTCAGCGTTCTTGTTCCCCCGATGGATGCCAGGCTCAACCGGGCCCCGAGCGCGACGGCGGCCAGCAAGACCTCGGCCGTGGGGTCGCCATGGGCCAGACTGCCGCCGATGGTGCCCCGGTTGCGGGTCTGTATGTGCCCGACAAGCGGCAAGGCGGCGGCCAACAACGGCACCTCGCGCTTGATCGCCGACGACGCCATCGCCGCGGCTTGGCGTGTGCAGGCCTTGATCGCGACATGATCGCTCGCCGTGTTGATACCGGCCAGCGCATCCACGTGATTGATGTCGATAAGGTGCTCGGGCCGGGCGAGGCGCATCGCCATCATCGCCACGAGGGATTGGCCGCCCGCGATAATTCTGGCTTCGTCCCCGCCATGCGAAAGCAGTTCGAGGACCTGATCCAGGGTGTCTGCCCTGGTGTAATCGAAAGCGGCGGCCTTCATTGATGCTCAATCCCTCCGCTCTGGTTCACATGACGCGTGCGATCGATTCAACGCGTTATTTCCCAAGGCTCGTTCGCATATCAAAGAACCGACGAACCGGCGCGCTCGGATGTGGTGAACAGCAAGATATTTTCCGACCTTAGCAGAAACACGATAAATAACTTGACGTTCAGGCCGACAAGGCACATTTACAAATTCCTAGCGTAAGTGTCTTGAGAATTCAGAATGGCCCCAAACCTGGGCTCACCAGCCTCCTTCCCTGACATTGAGAACGCGACATCCAGGCCCGCGGCAACGCGGACCTGACACACGACCCGTGCAAGGAGACCATCAATGGCAACCGGAACTGTTAAGTGGTTCAACGCGACCAAGGGCTATGGCTTCATCCAGCCGGATGCCGGCGGCGCCGATGCGTTCGTCCACATCACCGCCGTGGAGGCCGCTGGCATCCACAGCCTGAATGAAGGCGCCAAGGTGAGCTACGATCTCGAGACCGGCCGTAACGGCAAGGACGCCGCGGCCAACCTACGCTTGCTCTAATCCATCTCCGTCGCTTCGGCGACGGTGAGGCATGCCAAGATCGCATGGGCCGGCGCCACGTCGGCCCATGCTTTCGTTTTGGCCCGCGTTTTTCGGTTTGTTGAACAGGGCGGCTCAGTCAGGAAGCCAAGCGCATTGGTTCCCTGCTCCGGCCAGCCTGTCCGGTGGCTTTCACGCCACTCCGAGATCCGCCGGATGGCCAAATATATAGGCCCCCACCGTTTGATAATGTGATCGCCGCCCCTGCAACTGCTGGGTCACGCTTCTGATATCCCGGTACCGTCTTTGAAACGGGCTTTCCGCGCGGATCGCCGAGACACCCGCGAGATCGTAGACGGTCTCGGCCACCGCCTTGGCCTCGTGTATGCCATGTGTCGCGGCGAGACGGATACGCATGCGGTTGGCGATGGAAAGCGTGTCGGTATCAACAACCTCGGCCCAGATATCCTCGATCTCATCGAACAGATAGGCCCGCGCCGCCTTGAGTCGCGCCTCGCAAAGCGCGAGATCGTTTTGGATAACCGGATTGTCCATCATCTTTGACTTCGCCATGCGCGGTGTCTTCTCCGTTGCCAGGTCCTTGAAGGCCTCCAGCATTGCCCGCGCGATCCCCTGGGCGGTCATCGAGAAGCCCATGGCATACAGGCTCATCGAGGGCATGGTGTAGAGTGATGTCACGTGCCGGCGGCCGCGGTCGGCGTCGCGGATCGCGGTGTAGGCATCGGGGACGAACAATCCATCGATCTCGAAATCGTCGCTACCGGTAGCGCGCAGACCGATGACATCCCAGGTGTCGATCCAGCGTACCTCGCTCGCGGGGAACAGCATGGTACGGATCTCCGGCGGGCCGCTCGGTGTCATGCGTTGGGTGCCGTCGGCCTCGAATACCGGGACATGACAGCCGAGCCAGGTCGCGTGCCGACCACCGCTGGCGAAGGCGATTCGCGCGGTGACGCGATAACCGCCATCGACAACATGGGCCTCGGCCTTGCCCGGACCCCAGGCCAGCACGGCTCTCGGATCGTCGCCAAACATGGCCTTGGCGACCTCGGGCGCGACATAAGCGGCGGCCATGGCGCAACCATTGCCCTGACAGAGACACCAGGCGGTGCTGGCGTCGATTTGCGCCGCCGCCTCGATCGCCCGGGCGAAGGCCGGCGGGGTGGTTTCCATCCCGCCATAGGCGCGCGGCAAGAGCATCCGAAACAGCCCGGCCTTCAAGAGAGCGTCTTGGGTCGGCGGGGCGATCCGCCCGAGCCTTTCGCTCTCGGTGGCATGCTCGGAGATCGTATCGGCGAGCGCGCGAACCGCCAGAGCTGGCTCCGCGGTGTTGTGTTCGTCCGTCGCCATCGGAATGGCCATGCCGTGATCTCCCCAGGGTTACGCGGTCATGCCCCCATCAACCGGCAGAGCCGCGCCGTTGACGAAAGAGGCTTCAT
Organism: Alphaproteobacteria bacterium; assembly: GCA_016780745.1. Classification (GTDB taxonomy): domain Bacteria; phylum Pseudomonadota; class Alphaproteobacteria; order Thalassobaculales; family Thalassobaculaceae; genus JADHLJ01. The sequence goes on from JADHLJ010000067.1 coordinate 11,322, forward strand.
CGGAGAGCAGGAAAAGCGCCGCGTTGGCGATCTCGTCCGGTTTGCCGGGCCGCCCCATCGGTCCCATGCCGCCTCGGGTGCGCACCAGTTCTTCCTTGTCCATACCCTGGGTGCTCTGCTGGTCGGGCCGCGCGACGAAGACCCGCAGCATCGGCGTGTCGATCGGGCCGGGGCAGATCGCGTTGATCCGGATATTGTCCTGGGCATAGCGTTTGGCCATGGCCCGCACAAAGCCGACGACACCGAATTTCGCCATGGAATATACCGGACTGAACATCGAGCCGGTAAGCCCCGAGGTCGAGGCGGTGAACAGCATGCTGCCGCCGCCCCGCGCGCGGAGTTCCGGAAGGGCGGTTTCGGTGGTGATGAATACCGTGCGCAGGTTGAGGTCCATCGCCTGATCCCAATCCTTCATGTCGAGATCCTCGACCGCGGCTGGTCCAGGGTGCCCGACATGGTTCCAGACGAAATCCAGACCGTTGAAATGGTTGGCGGTCTCGCGGACGATCCGGCGGGAATCCTCGTCCTTGGTGAGATCCGCCGTAATCCCCAGCGCCTTGCCGCCGGCGGCTTCGATCTCGGCCACCACGGCGGCCACCGCGTCCGGATCGATATCCACGACACCGACCGACGCGCCTTCGCTTGCGAAACGGATCGCGCCGGCCCGGCCCATGCCCGAGCCCGCCGCCGTCACCAACCCGATCTTGCCTTCCATCCGCATGATGTCCTCCCACATGAGTTCGCTCTTAATTGGGCATAGTCTAGCGGCTGGGAGACGATGGGAAAGCAACAAGGCCATCGGGTGGCGGATTGATACGCTTGGTCGCGGGCCGCGCGCCCGGGATGACAGCGTGTCGTTCTTCGGTTTCAATGGCGCCGAAACATGGCCATTCAAACGGGAGATACCTGATGGCAATTGGCAAGCTGGGCGTGGTCGGCGCCGGAATGATGGGCTCGGAGATCGCGTTGATATTCGCGCTCGCGGGAAAGCAAGTGTTGCTCAACGATACGACCGAGGACGGCCTCGCGCGGGCCATGGGCAAGTTGGAAGGGGTTCTGGACTCCGGTATTGGCCGGGGTTTCTGGGCCGAGGAAGACAAGCCGAGGGCTCTCGCCAACATCACCCCGACAACGGATCTGGCGGATTTCTCCGATCGCGACATGGTCATCGAGGCCGTTTTCGAGGATGTCGACGTCAAGGGAGAGGTGTTCAGGAAGTTGGACGGCATCCTGCCGGCGGATTGCGTGATCGCGTCGAATACCTCCAGCATCTCGATCACGGTTCTTTCGGCCAGTCTGTCGGATGCGCGCCAGCCGTATTTCCTTGGCTTGCATTTCTTCTCGCCGGTGCACCGCATGAAGCTGGTCGAGGTGATTAGCGCCATGGATTCCGGCGCCGAGGCGGTGGCGCTGGCGACCGAGGCTTGCACCGATGCCGGCAAGGTTCCAATCCAGGTCAAGGACGTGGTCGGATTCGCGGTCAACCGCATTCTCTTCGCCATGTGGAACGAGGCGCTTCGGCTGGTCGAGGAAGGCGCGTGCTCGCCCGAGGATGTCGATATCGGTTGCAAGCTCGGCCTTGGTCATCCCGTTGGGCCGTTCGAGCTCATGGATCTGACCAGCAACACGCTCAACCTTCAGGTGGCCGAGATTCTGACCGATGCCTATGGCGACCGTTTTCATCCCCGCCCGATGCTGAAGCAGATCGTCGCCGCCGGGCGGGCCGGGCGCAAGTCGGGCCGGGGTTGGTATCGCTATGACGAGAAGGGGCGGCGGGTTTAGCGCGGCGGCGTTGCCCGCGGGCGCGGATTACTCGGCGCGTTTGGCGTCACTGGCCTCAGGCGCGCCGGCTACCGCGTCACCGCCCTTGGCTTGGGCGACGCGGGTGTCGATCTCGGGCCAGGCGGCGAGGAACGCCTTGAGGGAATTACCCTTGAGCTTGTCGCCGGCCGGGAGGCGCACGCTCATCGGGTTCGTTTGACGCCCGTTCTTGATAACCTCGTAATGCAGATGCGGACCGGTGGAGCGACCGGTGGAGCCGACATAGCCGATGACACGTCCCTGGCGCACTCGAGTGCCTTTCTTAAGGCCTCGGGCATAGCCCGACATGTGCGCGTAGGCCGTCTTATAGGTCGAGTTGTGGCGGATCCTGATATACTTGCCATAGGACCCGTTGCGCCCAAGCACCTCGATCACCCCGTCGCCGGCGGCCATGATCGGCACACCCGTTGGCGCGGCGAAGTCGACGCCGCGATGAAGCTTGGTGTAGCCGAGAACCGGATGTCGACGCTTGCCGAAGCGCGAGCTCAGCCGCGCGCCGTTGATTGGCGTGCGCATCAGGGTCTTTTTCACGCTTTGGCCCTTGCGATTGTAGTAATCCACGAAACCGCCCTTGGGTTTGAAGCGTGCGTATTCAAGCTTCTTGCCACTAAGGGTCATCGCCGCCCAGACAATGTCGCCGGTTCGGGCCGCCTCGCCGAACTCGTCCCTATAGGTGTCGTAAAGCAACTCGAAACCGTCGCCAGGCTGTACCTCGCGCTGAAAATCGACGTCGAAACTGAACACTTGGATAAGGCGCATCAGAACATCGATGGGCAGATCAGCCTCAATCGCCGAATCATAGAGGCTGGTGCTGATCCGCCCTTCGGCGTGGGTGTCATGACGCTCCAAAAGACGCTCGACGACCTCGGCCTTGAACCCGCCGGTGTCATCGCGGCGCACAAGGATGTCGCGATCGACATCGGGTCGAAACGCCAGACTGACAAGGTCGGAGACGCGTTTGTCCGATGTTTCCGCCGATCCTTGTTCCTCCGGCGTCATGATCAGGGTGAAGGTTTGCCCGATCGCCATTCGCCGGAGGTCGTAGACCGGCTTGAGCGCCGTGACCACGGCATGGGCCTGCTCGCGGGGAACCTCGCCTCGGGTAAGCAGCTTTATCAGGGTATCGCCGCGGGCAACGCTCAGGTCCTTGGTGACCGGCGTGGGGATAACTTGTTTAGGGGTAACGGTCGTGGTCTCAAGCGCCGGGCTTTCGCCTTCGTCGCCGGCCTCGTCTGGCCGGGCCGAAGATGTATTGGCCGGGGCGGACGCGGCTTGGACTTCGGCGGGGGGCAAGGCTGGAGTATTGGCATGGGCGGCGGAAACCAGCCGTGTCTCTTGATCCGAAGAGGCGACGGATGACGGGTCGCGCGCTTCCTCGGTCTCGCGGGTCGCAATAACGGCGATGAGGATCGCGGCACCAAGAACAGCCGTCACGAAGATCGGTTTCCGCATGATTCGCTCCGCCGGAACACCATATATAGGTAATTGGCCGGATACTTGCCGCATCACCTGGGGTTGTCAACGGAATATCAGTTGAGAATCAAGGTTTTGCCGAGGCGGGATTATGGCAACTTGTTGACCGGGTGATTCTTCGCGCAAACCCAGGCTCCAACCTTTATCGGGGGCGGACACAAAGGCCGAGACAGGAAATACCAATCCACCTCGATATCACGCAATGGATCGCCGCTGGATTGCCGAATGGAGACAGAAAGCTGCCAAAGCGAAATACCGTAAAAAACTTTTAACAAAGGGTTTGACACTGTCCGGGAGGCGGACGTATACACCGCATCCCGTCGCCAAGACGCGCCGGGCGAGGCGCCGAGGCGCTGGGACGCTCTTTGACATTGTGGAAAAATCGGAAGGGATGCGCGGGCGGCGTTTGTATTGTTTTTCGTTTGTTCGTAAACGTTACAGTCTGTCTTGCGTATCCTAGCGTGCTTTGCGGAATTGGTTTGGGCTTTGGTCTGGATTG